>CAZUPX010000310.1:0-10010 GCA_964622155.1 uncultured Planctomycetaceae bacterium
CGGTCGACGAACCGGGGCGCGACCTCGGCAAACAGCACCCGCACGGCTTGCTTGTCGCCCAACAATTGCACCGCTCGCCGCCGAGCGACGACCAAGGGCGCAATCGCTTTATTCCATTGCTGGTACTTGTCGCTTTTGCGCCATTTCTTCCAGGCGTCACTGTTGCGTTCGGCGGTCGTGCCGTGTTTGTCGGCCTCCTGCTGAGCGGGCAGGGCTTTGCGGGCGATGGTAATACACCGCTCGACCAGAGGGCGGACCTCCTTGGCCTTTTGGACCGTGGTGATGATGCGGCCCTTGACCTTGGGCGCGTTATCGTCGTTTTCCGCGTCGCGCTCGGTCAGAAACAGGGCGGAGGCCAGATTCCGCAACAGCGCCCGCTGATGGGCGGGGGCCCGGCCGAGCGTGCGTCCTCGTCGTCGGTGTCGCATGGCAAAATTGTCCT
Organism: uncultured Planctomycetaceae bacterium; assembly: GCA_964622155.1. Classification (GTDB taxonomy): domain Bacteria; phylum Planctomycetota; class Planctomycetia; order Pirellulales; family PALSA-1355; genus CAZUPX01. The sequence goes on from CAZUPX010000310.1 coordinate 443, forward strand.
TCGGGGCACATTGCGGCGCAGGTCCGCCGGCCAGTGGCTGGTTGGGGCTCGTTTACACTCCGGCGGCGGCAGGCACTCGCATTCCCAGACGCAAACCTAGCTCATTGAGTTTCTCGCGAACCTCGTTGAGCGTGGTCTCGCCGAAGTTGCGGACTTCGAGAAGTTGGTCCTCGTTGCGACGTACCAGATCGCGCACGGTATGGATGCTTTCGGACTCCAGGCAGTTTGTCGCGCGCACCGAGAGCTTCAACTCGGCCAGGCTCAAATTGAGTTTCGAGTCCAGCGCCGCGTCGTTGCTGATCATGCCGCCGCGAGCGGCCGCGTGCACGCGCGAGCCCAACTCGTTGTACTGCACAAACGGGTTAAGATGCTTGCGGAGGATTTTGGCGCTCTCGACCAGCGCCATCTCTGGATGGATCGAACCGTTGGTCCAGATTTCCAAAGTCAGCTTGTCGTAGTTGGTTTTCTGGCCGACGCGAGTCTCTTCGATCTCGTAGCGCACGCGAACCACAGGACTGTACACGGCGTCGATCGGGATAATGCCGATCTCCTGCACGTTCGGGCTGTGCTCGCTGGCGGGCACGTAGCCGCGGCCATTCTCCACCACCATTTCAATCACGAACGGCACGTCGTCGGTCAGCGTGGCGATCACATGATTCCTGTTGATTACCTCAACGCTATCGTCGGTCTGCACGTCGACGCCGGTCACGACTCCCTTGGTGTGCTTTTCGATCCGCACGACTTTGGTGGAGTCAGTGTAGTTCTTCACAACCAGCGACTTGATGTTCAGCACGACGTCGGTCATGTCCTCGACGACGCCTGGGAGAGTCGTGAACTCGTGCTGCGCGCCCGCCACTTTGATCTGGGTGACGGCGCTGCCTTCCAAACTCGAAAGCAAAATTCGGCGAAGTCCATTGCCGATCGTGACGCCAAATCCCCGCTCGAAGGGCTCGGCCACAAATTTGCCGTAAATGGGGCTCAGGGTCTTCGGGTCACTGGTGATCAGACTGGGCAGTTCCAGCCCACGCCATCGAATGTGCATATCAAGCCTCCCTTTAGCCGGTCAAGCGGGCCTGGCGGGGTCGGGGTCCAGGCCGGCGACGTTCAATAAAAATCACTGTGTCAGTACTGGCTCCGCCGAAGCTACTGCGAGCAAAGCTCGATGATCAGTTGCGTCTCGACGGGGATCGAGATGTCTTCGGTCTGAGGCATTCGCACCACGCGGCCTTCGGGAATGCCGCCTTCCATCAGGGCGAGAAAGTCGGGCACGTTGCGGCGGTGCTCGGCCAGGTTGGCTTGCACAAACTGCAGGCTTTTGGCTCGGTTCTTCACGCGGATCACGTCTCCTACCCGCACGATATAACTGGGAATGTCGACGTGCTGGCCGTTGACGGTAATGTGTCCGTGCGCGACCAGTTGCCGGGCCTGCGCGCGGCTGGTGCCAAAGCCCAGCCGGTGGACGATGTTGTCGAGTCGGCGCTCCAGCAGGCTCATCAGGGCGTTGCCGGTGTTTCCCTTGGTTCGCGTGGCACGGCCGAAATAGCCGCGAAACTGGCGCTCGAGCACTCCGTAGTAGTGCTTGACCTTTTGTTTTTCGCGCAAGTGCGTTCCGTAATCGGTTTGCTTGCCGCGGCGAAACTGGTGCATGCCCGGCGCCGAGTCGCGGCGCTCGATGGCACATTTGGGCGTGTCGCAGCGCGTGCCCTTGAGAAACAGCTTTAATCCGTCACGACGGCAGAGCCGGCAGACAGGTCCGGTGATACGAGCCATAGTTCATCTCTAGCTAAAGAATTGTCGGCAACGCTGCATTGATTCGTGATTGGCCGTGTTTTGATTTCGTGGGAGCCGGCCAAACAAATCAGCCAGTCCTCCGACCCAGTAAACTCAAACGCGGCGCTTTTTTGGCGGGCGGCAGCCGTTGTGCGGCAGCGGTGTTACGTCTTCGATACTCTTGATCGTCATGCCAGCGGCCTGCAGGGCGGTGATCGCGCTTTCGCGGCCGCTACCCGGCCCCTTCACACGCACGTCCAACTCGCGCACGCCGAACTTGGAGGCCTTTTCGGCGCATTGCTGCGCGGCCATCTGCCCGGCAAAGGGCGTGCTCTTGCGGCTCCCCTTGTAGCCGCTGGTGCCGGCACTAGCCCAGCACAGCGTGTCGCCTTTGGTATCGGTGATGGTCACGCTCGTGTTGTTGAAGGTCGCCTTGATGTGGGCAATGCCCACCGTCACGTTGCGGCGCGCCTTGCGACGTTTGCTTTTTGCCACGCGGTCGAACTCCTCGTCCTCAATCGACGGTCATGATTTCCTGAATAAACGCTCTGAACGAGCACGCTGATGGCTATCTCAAATCCTTCACGCCCTTCTTGCCGGCCACGGTCTTCTTGGGCCCCTTGCGCGTACGGGCGTTGGTGCGCGTGCGCTGACCGCGCACCGGCAAGCCGCGGCGATGGCGGATGCCCCGGTAGCAGCCAATATCACGCAGCCGCGAAATGTTCTGTGCCACTTGGCGGCGCAATTGGCCCTCGACGGTGTAGTCTTTGTCCAACAGGGCCGCCAACCGCGCCACCTCGTCTTCGTGCAGGTCGCGTGCCTTGGCCAGGGGATCGACGCCGGCCTTGTGACACAGTTCACGCGCGATCTGACGGCCGACTCCGTACAAATACGTCAGCGAGACGACAGTCGAACGGTCGTTTGGAATGTCCACACCCAACAAACGCGGCATAAATCACCAAATCTCCTGGCTCGAGTTTCACAGCGCACCTGAGCGACTACCATGACAACGGCGGCAGCCGACGGTCGTGCGCGCGACTCGGTTTTGCCCGCCCCCCAATCAAACCCGTACCGAATCAACCCTGCCGCTGTTTATGACGCGGATTGTTGCAGACTACAAAGACAACTCCGCGGCGGCGGACGATCTTGCAGTTTTCACAAATTCGCTTGACGCTGGCGCGGACTTTCATGGCTGGTTAACGTACGAGGTGCGGGCGACAAATAATCCAAAGCGTTTGAATATAAACCCTCGTGGGCAAGGTCGACAAGCCCCCTTTGGCCCAGTTTTTGCTAGGCGGGGCCGACTCAGCGGCGGCAGGTGCGCCAAAATCGGCCTATCGCTTGCCAGTTTCCTTGGCGTCTGGCGGGCCGGTGAGTACCCAGGGGCCGTCGTCCGTGATGGCCACCGTGTGCTCGAAGTGGGCGCTGGGCCGCGCGTCTTGCGTGGCTTGGGTCCAGAAATCGGGCAGGCTTTTGACGTGCTTGCTGCCCATGTTGACCATAGGCTCGACGGCGACCACGAGGCCCGACTCCAGCGTGAAATCGCCATTGCGGCGCAATTGCGCGCTTAAGAAATTGGGCACCTGCGGGTCTTCGTGCATCTCTCGACCGATGCCATGTCCCACAAAGCTTTCGACCACTGAGAAGCCCGCGTCGCGCACGTAAGTGCCCATCTCGCTGGCGACCTCACTCCAACGGTCGCGCTTGCCCATCAACTCGATGGCCAGTTTCAGTACGCCGGAGGTGACGTCCAGCAGGTGCTGGACCTCGGGATCGATCTTGCCCACCGGATGCGTGACCGCCGAATCGCCGCACCAGCCTTCGAACTTGCAGCCAGTGTCGATGCTGACGATGTCGCCTTCGCGCAACATGCGTCGACCGGGGATGCCGTGCACCACCTCTTCGTTGACCGAGATGCATGTGACGGCGGGAAATGGGATCTTGCCGGGCACGCCCTTGAACAGGGGAACAGCGCCTTGTTCGTCGAAGAACTTCTCGACGGCGGCATCTATCTCGCCCGTCGTAACACCCGGTTTGACCATCGCTGAGGCGATCTGGTGAGCCTGCCAAACCAGCAGACCGGCTTTGCGCATGTGCGCGATTTCACGCGTTGACCGCAGGATGTGCACGTGTTGCAAACTCCTCGAACCCCAATGATTACAGCGGGGCACGCCGCGCCCCATGACGCCCGCGATGCCCCCTATTGTAACGTGTGCAGCGCTATTTGGGGGAAATTCGGTCGACCACGGTCGTGATCCGCGCGAAGACCTCGCCGGGCGTGCCGGTTCCGTTTATCGTGTGCAGCAATCCTTGGCGGCGATAATAAGCGGACAGCGGCGCTGTCCGCTGGACGTACTGCTGCATGCGTTCGCGAATGACGACCGGCTTGTCGTCTTCGCGCCCGCGCAGCGCCAGGCGCTGGATCAGTTGGTCGGTGTCGACGTCGAGCTCCAGCACCGCCGAAAGGGGCGTGCCGCGGCGCTTCAGAGTCTCGTCGAGCGCCTCGGCCTGCGGGACGGTGCGTGGAAATCCGTCGAGCAGGTATCCGCCCCGACAGTCGTCCTGGTCCAGTCGAGTGCCGACGAGCTCGAGAATCAATGGATCGGGCACTAGCTGTCCGGAGGCAATGTACTTTTCGGAGAGTTGGCCCAGCGGCGTCTGAGCTGCTCGGGCCTGGCGCAGCATCTCGCCGGTCGAGAGGTGCGGAATGCGAAGGTACTCGATCAAGAGTGTGCCTTGCGTGCCTTTTCCGACGCCGGGAGGGCCGAGTAACACTAACCGCATGATCGCCTCGCCGCACACCGCGAAAGCGCGCCAGACCTACTCCAGCAAGCCTTTATAGTTGCGCATCACCAGGTGACTGTCGATTTTTTGCACCAGGTCGAACGCCACGCTCACCGCGATCAGTAAACCGGTGCCGCCGAAAAAGCTGGCTACCTGGTACGGCACGGAAAAGATGCCGGCGATGATCGTGGGCGTGATGGCGACGATGGCCAGAAAGCCCGCGCCGACGTAAGTAATGCGCACCATGACTTTTTCCAGGTAATCGGCCGTGCGCTTGCCCGGCCGATAACCGGGAATGAACGTGCCGAAGCTTTTGAGGTTTTCCGCCATGTCCTTGGGATTGAACGTGATGGCTGTCCAGAAATAGCAGAAGAAATAAATCAGGACTACATAGAAAACATTGTAGACGAACGACACGCGGCGATTGCTGAAAATGTCATCCAGCGTGGTCATGTACCCATTGGGAAAGGCATTGGCCAACTGCGTGAACAGAATTGACGGGAACATCAGCAAGCTGGAGGCGAAAATGATCGGCATGACACCGGCCTGGTTGACCCGCAGCGGGAGATACTGTCGCGTGCCGCCGTAAACGCGACGACCCCGCACATGCTTGGCGCTTTGCGTGGGGATTCGCCTCTGCCCCAAGGTGATGAACACCACACCCGCCACGACGGCCACAAAGAGCACCGCCAACAGGATGAGCACTTCCAATCCAAGCTTGCCGCCGCTGCTCCCCAACTCCAAGCTGCCTTGTCGCAGTAGTTCATAGCCCGCACCGGGCAGTCCGGCCAGAATGCCCGCCATGATGATCAAGCTGATGCCGTTGCCGATGCCGTACTCGTCGATCTGTTCGCCGAGCCACATCAGAAAGATCGTGCCGGCGGTCATCGTCATGACGGTGACCAACTGCCAGCCGAAGCTGAGCGAGCCGTTGATCAGGAACGAATCGAGCACCAGACCGCTGCCAATCAGGAAGCGCAGGTACGCCCAGCTCTGGCCGATGCACAGGACGACGGTGGCATAGCGCGTGTATTCGTTGATTTTTTTGCGGCCGCTTTCGCCTTCCTTTTGCAGTCGCTCGAGCGGCCCCCAGACGCTGCCCAATAGCTGGAAGATAATCGAGGCAGAGATGTAGGGCATAATGCCCAGACCAAATATCGTGATCTGGTTCATTTGCGCGGCGCTGAACACGGCCACTTGCGAAAATAGTTGGCCCATGCCGCTCCCCTTCTGGAAGAAGGCGGTCATCTGGGCCTGGTCGATGATCGGCAGCGTGATCTGCCAGCCGACCCGATACACGGCCAGCAGCCCGAGCGTGAACAGGATCTTCTTACGCAGCTCGGGGATTGTGAAGACGACGCGAAGTTTTTCAAACATGGTTCGTTCGATCCTTCCTTAGCACAGCGCCGCTGGTCGCCTCAAGCGGCCGAAGATTTTTCTCGCGCCCGAGTCCATGAGCGCTTGTTTCGCGTGTCAGGCCTTCGCTTTGGCGACGCCTTTGACCAATCGCTTTGGTCCCTCTAAGACGATTGCCTGGCCGCCGGCCTGCTCGATCTTGGCGCGTGCCGTCTCGCTAAAGCGGTGGGCCGAGACCTTGAGCTTCTTGGTCAGTTGACCGTCGCCGAGCACTTTCAATTCGTCGAACACTCCGCGTGCCAGGTGCTTCGCGCGCAGCGACTCGATTGTGACGTCGTCGCCGCTTTTGTACGTCGCTTCCAACTGGCTGACGTTGACGGCCACGACGCGGCTGGCCCAGGCGTTGTGAAAACCGCGCTTGGGAATGCGGCGGATCAAGGGTGACGTGCCACCCTCGAAGATCGGCTTGGCCGACCAGCCGGCCAACTGGCCTTGTCCCTTGTGGCCGCGCCCGCTCGTCTTCCCGTGGCCCGATCCGGTACCGCGGCCGACTCGCTTTCGCTTCTTGTGCTTGTGAATTCCGCGATTGATTTCCGCCAGGTTCATGACAGCGTCACTCCCCGCAGCCGCTCGACCTCGTTACGGGTGCGCAATTGATCAAGCGCCGACATGGCGGCCTTGACCAGGTTTGTCGGATTGTTCGAGCCAAAGCTCTTGGTCAGAATGTTGTGAATGCCGGCCGCTTCGCACACCGCGCGCACGGCACTGCCGGCGATCACGCCGGTGCCCGGCGCCGCCGGAACCAGCACCACGCGGGCAGCCCCATAACGGCCTTCGACCCGGTGCGGGATCGAGCCCGCGTCGATTGCGATCTCGATCATGCTGCGAGAGCCGTCTTTCGAGGCCTTCTCGACGCTGGGGGGAACTTCGTTGGCCTTGCCGTATCCCCAGCCGACTTTGCCGCGGCCATTGCCCACGACCACCAGCGCTGCGAAGCTGAATCGGCGGCCACCTTTGACCACTGCGGCGCAGCGTTTGATCTTGATCACCTTCTCGATCAATTCACCTCGGTTTGATTCAGCCACCGCGTCGTGCTCCTCGTTAGGTTAGTGTCGTGCCTACGTCATACCAACCCGACGCGCAAGCGAGGGATTCCCCCACCCGAGCAGAGAGCTCGCAAGAATCCCTCGCTTGCGCGTCGGGTTGGTATTTTGATGGCACGCTTTGAATCTCCGGACTGTCTCAATAATTTGATCTAACTAGAAGCTCAACCCCGCCTCGCGTGCGGCGGCGGCCAGTGCGGCCACGCGGCCATGATACGCACAGCCACCGCGATCGAAGGCCACCTGCTTGACGCCGGCGGCCAGAGCCCGCTGGGCGATTGCCTTGCCCACTGCCTGCGCCGCGGCCTTGTTGCCGCCGTAACGCAGCTCGCCCAACAGATCCTTGTCCAGCGTGCTGGCGGCGGCCAACGTGCGGCGGGCCCCGTCATCGATCACCTGGGCATACGTATGTTTGTGGCTGCGGAATACAGCCAGCCGCGGCCGCGCGGTGCTGCCGTGGATACTCTTGCGGACACGGAACTGCCGCCTCTTTCGCTGTCGGGCGATTGCTTTTTCGTGATTCACGGTGCTGAATTCCTTACCCTAATCCCTACTTCGTCATCGCCTTGCCGGCCTTGCGGCGCACCACCTCGCCGTCGTAGCGGATGCCCTTGCCTTTGTAGGGCTCGGGCTTGCGGACGGAGCGGACCTCGGCCGCGAACTGGCCGACCATTTGCTTATCGCTTCCTTTGATCAAAACGTGCGTCTGATCGGGGCACGTGACGTTCAGACCCACGGGAATCGGCAAGTGGACCTCGTTGGCATAGCCGACACGGAGCTGGAGCTGGCCCTTCTGCACGGCGGCCAGGTAGCCCACTCCCACGATTTCCAGCTTCTTTTCGTAACCTTTGGTCACACCCACGACCATATTCTGGATCATGGCTCGACTTAACCCGTGCAAAGCGCGAGCCAAGCGCGTTTCGTCGCGGCGCAATACGACGACTTGCTTCTTGGCTTCGTCGTACTGGGCCGAGATTTCAGGACGCAGCGCCCAGGACAACTTGCCGAGCGGGCCTTCGATCGCGATTTGGCCGCCGCTGACGCCCACTTTCACGCCGCTGGGGACGCTGACCGGTTGTTTGCCGATGCGAGACATAAACTAACTTTCCTGCGTGCCTAGAGTGTACAAATCAATCCCGTGCCTCCTGGCACCATCAAATTGTGCCTCCTGGCACCATCAAACGCTGTTACCAAAGTTCGCACAACACTTCACCGCCCAGCTTGCGCTGGCGCGCTTCGCGGTCGCTGATCACGCCCCGGCTGGTGCTGATGATCGAGATGCCCAATCCATTAAGCACGGGCCGCAGGCCGTCGGCGCGGCGATAGACGCGGCGGCCGGGCTTGCTCACGCGGCGAATATGGCGGATCACCCGCTCGCCGTTGGGACCGTATTTCAATTCGATCTTCAACTCACTGGCGGGTTCACCTTCGACTTCTTGCCAGCCCCAAATGTAGCCTTCGCGCTTGAGCACTTCGGCCAGGCCGCGCTTGACTTTCGACAGCGGCATTGTGACATGGGGTCGTTCGACGCGCACCGCGTTGCGGATGCGGGTCAACATATCGGCGATGGGATCGGTCATCATGTTTCTAGTTCGTCCCTCGTTACCAACTCGCCTTCTTAACGCCCGGAATCATCCCCTCGTCGGCCAGTTCGCGGAAGCAGATGCGGCACAGGCCGAACTTACGGTACACGGCGCGCGGCCGCCCGCAAATCTTGCACCGCCGCACCAGCCGCGTGCTGAATTTCGGCACTCGCAGAGCCATAGCAATCTTCGATTTACTCGCCATGCAAATTCCTGCTTGAAAAAGCGTACTGCTGACTAAAGGTTTATGCGGTGGCCGGTTCCAGCCGGCGCGACGGTGCGCCTTTCTCCGCTTGCGGCTCCTCGATTTTAAACGGCATTCCGAACGCCCGCAGCAACTCTCGCGATTCATCATCGCTGTGGCCGGAGATCACGATGGTCACATTCATGCCCTGCGGGCGGATAAACTTATCCGGGTTCAACTCCGGAAACACCAATTGCTCCGATAGTCCCAGGCTGTAGTTGCCTTGGCCGTCGAAGGCCTTTGGGCTCAAGCCGCGAAAGTCGCGCACGCGAGGCAGCGCCAGCGAAATCAGCCGGTCCAAAAACTCATACATCCGCAGACCGCGGATCGTGACCTTGCAACCGATAGGCATATCCTCCCGCAAACGAAAGTTGGCGATCGCCATGCGACTTTTGGTCACCAGCGGCTTTTGGCCGCTGATTTGCGAAAGCGCGGCAACTGCCTCCTCGATATGCTTTTTCTCGGCGATCGCGCTGCCGACCCCCATGTTGATCACGATCTTTTCCAAGCGGGGCAGGGCCAGGCGATTGTCTCGGCCGAGCTTCTTGGCCAGCATGGGGCGAATTTCTTTTTCGTAGCGCTCCAGCAGCCGCGGCGTCGGGGCCGGCACTTTTTCTTTGGGCGCTTCGGCTGGCTTGGGTTTCTTGGCCATGGTCGATCAATTGTATGGGGTGTTCGCTTCGCGCCTTTTACTTAATTGCCGTTACTTGCTCGCTCGCGCCGCCTTG
>CAZUPX010000311.1:0-3455 GCA_964622155.1 uncultured Planctomycetaceae bacterium
ATGCCGGGCTGTCGAATTGCGCGGCGTACATGGTCTTGATCGCTTGCACGCCCAAGCGCATGGCCATCACGTCGCTGCCGAGCGAGAGCATGCGGCAGCCCTTCTCGACGCAGCGAGCGGCGTAGTCGGGTGTCGGGGTGACCAGGCCCCACGCTTTGCCGTGCCGCTTGCAAGCCTGCGCCACGCGATCGATGGCCGCCCACATCGAGTCATGGTCGGGCTGACCCAATACGCCCAGTGCCTGCGACAGGTCCGCCGGGCCGATGAACAACAAGTCGACGCCGTCGATGGCCGCGATTTCGTCGGCCTCTTTGACGGCGCCCAGGGTTTCAATCTGGATCGCGATGAAATGATCGCGATTCGCGTCGTGTGCCAGCTCGGCCTGAGTCTTGCGCGTGAAGTGCGCGTCGGCGCCTTGCGTGTTGAGCCCTCGAACGCCGCGCGGGGCAAACTTGGCCCAGGACACAAACTTTTCGGCTTCGGAAGCCGAGGTGATCTGCGCCGCCATCACGCCGTCCACCCCCGACTCCAGCGCCTGCGTGACCGCGGCGTAGTTAGTCACGGGCATCCGCACAAAGCTGCCCAGTCCGCAAGCCCGGCCGACCAGCGCGGCGGTCGTGATCTGGTCGGTCGAAATGCCAGCATGCTCGCTGTCGAGCCAGAATCCGTCAAAACCGCCGGTCAGGCCGAATAGCTGAAGGGACACCGGATGCACCAGCCGTCCGCTGCAAAACACGCGAATCAACTTATCCGTGGCCAGCAGGGTCTTGAAAAAGCCGCTCATGGTTGACTCGTCGTGGGTGCGATAAATGTAGGTCGCATTAGACGTTAGAGCCCGCCGGTCCTCCCGTCAAGCGACCGCCCAGCCTGCCGTCCGGCCCCGGCCGGCTCTAAGTGGAAAACGGATTGTGCCAGCGCCGAATTCATGCACCGGCGTACTTGTCCCAAGCCGGGTCAAGGGAGCGACTTGGGCGGGATTTCAAAATCCCCGACGTATCCGCGAACCTTTGGGCCGATACGGTGTCTAAGCGAGCGGCTGCCGCTGTTAGGTGACCGGGTCCGCCAAGGATCCTTCGCTTGACTCACGGCCGCCAGCATGCGAGTGTATGGATAAGGGGCGGCAGGTTTGGCCTGTCGTCAAAAACCGATTTACCCGAAGTGTTTTCTTCTCAACCGCGCGCAGCGCAGGGAGTCTCCCATGCGTACGTACATCAGTGTCGCCGTCACGAATCGCAACGTCTTTGGCTTTGGCCAGAGCCGCGTCGTGGTGTCGTCGAATGATACGTGCGCTCATGCTGCGCAGCATCTTGCATCGTGGCACGCCAGCAAACGTGCTTGCGGTTTGTGGCGCTCAATGAAGCGCCGCGGTACCGCAGTCATGGCCGGCGCGGCCCTCGAAGCCAGGTATATGTGCCTGGCTATTACGGGGCCGCAAGGGCTGCTGGTGCGACGCACGTCGCCCGCGCTCGTTACGGCCTAGAGCGAAATCATTCGTTCGCTTTAGTGCCCTGACGAACCCTTGAAGCCGGCCACCGAAGCGGTCTAGCGCCCACGTTGGCACTGCCGCGCCTCTGGCTGGGACTTCTTTGGAAAAAAGCGCGTTTGTGCTGCCGAGATTTGCCTTCTATCGCGGGGAGAGAACCATGGAACTCGAATACCAGGAAGAAATCACCGAGCTCACCGACTTCAGCCTCGTGCTGGCTTCCCAGGCCGGCGACCGAGAGGCCTTTGGCGAGTTGGCCAAGCGATACGAGCGCGCCGTGTACGCCACAGCTCTGCGCCGGCTCGGCAATCATGCTGAAGCGCAGGAAGTCTGCCAGGAGGTTCTCGTCCGAGCGATGCAGAAGATCTCGCAGCTTCGCGAGCCCGAGGCCTTCGGCGCCTGGTTGCAGGCGGTCACCAACCGGATGGCCATCAACCGGGCGGTGCGCAAGCGCGCGGCGATCGCGACCGAGCCTGAGACCATGGCGTCGACCTGCATCGAGCCTGAAACGCCGCTCACGCGCGCTTTGGCGCACGAACGGCAGAGCCAAGTCCGTGCGGGATTGGGCCGGCTGGGCCGGCTCGACCGGGAGACGCTGGTGGCCTTCTACGTCGAAGGCCAGTCGCTGGCGCAGATGAGCGAAGGATTTCGCTCGCCGGTTGGCACCATCAAGCGCCGGCTGCACGTCGCGCGCAAGCGGCTGGCCAAGGAGCTGGAAGAGTTCGTCGGGGCCTGATGGCCTTTCGTGACAGGTCTCGAAGAATAACCGAGCGACCGGCGGTCCCGCGTGGGGCCGCCGGTCTATTTTTGCAGTTCCAATGAATTGAAACGATGCCAATCATGTTACCTGAGGCGGGCCAGCACGCGACGTGATCGCCCCGACCGCAAGCAGCAGCCAGCCGATGATCCATGCCGTGCCGCCGATGGGAACGACCCGGATGAAGATCAGGTTGTCCGTCGCGAGCCAGGCATAGATGCCGCCGGAAAAAAGAACGCAGCCGGTGACGAATGCCACAGCCGCCGCGGTCAACCATCGCGAGCGCGCACGACCGATAAGCACGCCAACGGCGATCAGTGCCAGCGAGTGGTACATCTGGTAGCGCACGGCCACGTCGTAGGTCTCCAGTTGCGACTCGGGCAGCTTGACCACTTCCTTCAGGACGTGAGCACCGATGGCTCCAGCCGCGACGGCCGCCGCGGCCAACAAGGCACCGCACGCAACCCAGAATTTGCCCGCCATCGGTCGCTCCTTTGGGACATCGGACCCGACGTCGAGGGTGCATTGTACGGTATTCAGTAACCTTTCACGGGGTTTTCCAAACTGACCTTCGTCGTTTCGGGCCTGATGGGTTAGCTTGCTGGCGCGATGGACTTGCCTGCCGACAAGCCGTGTGCGAACTGGGCTGCTTTAGAGCGACGAATAGCGGCTTTGGAGGCCACGCTCGCCCTGGTCCAGAAGTACTCCGCCAATTCTTCTAAACCGCCTTGCAGAGACATCGTCAAGGCGCCACGACCCAGCGCCAGCGCGGTCGGCAAGCGCAAACGGGGCGGGCAACGGGGTCATCCGCGGCACGAGCGGCCGCCGTTTGCGCCGGAAGACATCGACGAGCGGATGGATTACACGCTCAGCGTGTGCCCGGACTGCGGCCGTCGGGTGTCCCGCTGCTCGATTTGCTAGCGCGCGTCGTGCAACAAATGGAGATCGTCGCCAAGCCGACCAAAGGTCAGTGAACATCGGTGTGGGGCGTGCTACTGTCGCCGCTGTCAGAAGACGCATTATGCCGAGATTCCCGCCCCCGTCCGTCGCGCCGGACTGGTAGGCCCGCGAATGACCGCGCTGGTGGCCTTTCTCAAAGGGGGCTGCCATTGCTCCTTCACCACGATCCGCAAGTTTCTGCGCGACGTGGTGGGTGTGACGGTCAGTCGTGGCCAATTGCGAAACGTGTGTGCCAAAGTCAGCGACAGTTTGAAC
>CAZUPX010000312.1:0-2767 GCA_964622155.1 uncultured Planctomycetaceae bacterium
CGGCCTTTTGGGCCTGGTCGGCGTCTCGAGCCACGAAGCCGTGATCGTCTCCCTGCAGCTCGGAGCCTCAAGCATCCCCTCATTTGGTGAGCTGAGTATGAGGCAGTAGCGCCCGGCCGGGAAAGACAAGAATCTCCCGCGCGGTGGTGGCTGATTCGCGGGGGCGGGGGATGACGAGCGGCAACAGGTTTGCCTTTGGGGACATTCATGGCTTTTTGCGCGGCCTGCTGGCCGACGATCTGCACGCGAAGCGCGTCTATTCGTTGGCCAACGCGACACTGGGGGTGATGAGCGCGGCATCCTTGGCGGTCAATGCGATTGGCCACGGCCTGGCGCTGGCGCGCGGGCGCCTGACCAAACATGCGATCAAGCAGGTGGACCGGCTGCTGTCGAACCCGGGGATCGACGTCGGCGCGCTGATGGCCCGCTGGGTGCGCTATGCGGTGGGAGCGCGCCCGAGCATCGCGGTGGCCATGGACTGGACGGATTTCGACGCCGATGGCCAGGCGACCATCATGCTGTCCCTGCTCACCCGGCATGGCCGGGCGACACCGCTGGTCTGGCTGACGGTCGACAAGGCGACCCTGAGGGACCGGCGGAACGACTACGAGTACCGGGTGCTGGTGCGCCTGGCCGAGTTCCTGCCAGCGGAGGTGAAGGTGCTGATCGTGGCCGATCGTGGCTTCGGCGACCACAAGCTCTATCGGGTGCTGAGCGACGAACTGAAGTTCGACTACGTCATCCGCTTCCGCGGCAACATCAGGGTGACTGCGGCGGACGGCGAAGCCCGGCCGGCCGCGGACTGGGTCGGGCCGGCCGGCCGGGCCCGGACCTTGCGTGGCGCCGAAGTCACGGCCGAGCGCTACGCCGTCGGCACCGCGATCTGCGTGCAGGCCAAGGACATGAAGGAACCCTGGTGCCTGGCCGCCAGTTCCGCCGATGCCGATGCCAAGGGGCTGATCGCCCTCTACGCCAAACGCTGGAGCATCGAGTGCGGCTTCCGCGATACGAAAGATCCGCGCTTCGGCATGGGCCTGGGTTCGATGCGCGTCAGCACGCCCGAGCGGCGCGATCGCCTGTAGCTGCTCAACGCCTTTGCCGTGGCCCTGCTCACGCTGCTGGGCGCCGCTGGCGAAGCGCTCGGTCATGACCGACATCTTAAATCCAACACCGCCAAGCGACGCACCCACTCGCTCTTCCGTCAAGGCTGCATGCTCTATGAACTCATCCCGACGATGCCGGACATCCGACTGCGCCCACTGATGCTTGGCTTCGCCACGCTGCTGCTCGAACAGCCGGTCTTCGTCGACCTTTTCGGCCCCATCTGAAAATGAGGGGATTCCTGAGGTATCCGATGAGTTCGCTCTGCAATCTGGTTGTTTGCGTCGTCGCGCTATCTTTCCTCGCCGCCTGCGACGATCCGCTGAACGCGGACAAGGGGACTTTCGAAAAGGCGCTCCAGAGCCACTACGACGCCCACCCCATCTGCGCCGCAATTCCGTTGACGTTCCCGGTCGAGTTCCGTAGCGACGGAGACGCCGCCAGGAAGCGGCAGCTGGAGCCGTTGGTCGCGGCGGGCCTGTTTTCGGTCGCGACGATTCAGAGGAACGAGCCCGCCGTTTCGGGACAAGCCCGCGCGGTCGACTATCTCCGCTACGCGCCGACCGGCGCCGGCGAGAAGGTCGTGCGAAAGGGCGCGAACAATTTTCTTGGCGGCACGGACATCTGTTTTGCCTGGCGCAAGGTGGTCAAGATCGAGTCCTTCACCGCGCCCGCCGAGGCTGCCGGGGTGAAGGTCTCGCGCGTCACATATGATTATGAACTGAAGGACGTCGAGCCTTGGGCGAAGGGGGCGGACATCGCGGTTGCTTTCCCTCAGATTGCGACTTTGCTGGCCAAGCCTGGCAACCAGACGACCGACGTTCTGGTTCAGACCAATGACGGCTGGAAGCACGAACGCGACGTACACTGACAAAGAGCCTATCGAAATCGAAGCCGATTTCGTGCTACACGCTCATGGGTCGCTACGGTTTCGTACGCTGCGACACTATGCCAGATCTTCATCCGACGATTACCCCGATTTCTCGACAATCGGCGGTTGAACGCGGAAGCCGTGCATCTCCCGCGCACCGATATAGAAAGGTGTCGCCGGTGACTTCTTCCCGAGGCCCGTGCCGCACTTGAGCGGCGAGCCATCCTTCCCAGCGACAGATCGTCGACCAACCCCGCTCGGCAGCTTGATGCCGCGAGCGGCGCGACGGGAGGAGGCAACGCCATGTCCAAGGAGATATCTCAAGAACCCGGCGAGCCGTCGCGCGCCAGTTGGCGCGATCCCACGAATTACAAATCCTTGCTGACACTCGACCGTTCCGGCTGGGCCTGGGAGTGGCTCCGGCGCAATCCCGAATACATTGTCTTAACGGCCCAACTCCCCACGCGCGCACGAGTCGATCAGCCCGGCACGCGCTTGCGCATCATCACCGCGTCAAGTACCGAGGACGCGCGCGACTGGGGGTTGCACTTTCGCCGAGGCGCCAAGCCACTCGGGCTCCGATGCCTGCATCTTCTGGCGAGCCGATTTGGATGCGTCGGTGCTGGCCGTCGAGACGCTGCCGGTGCCGCGCGGCGATGACGACGCTTTCGACATCCGGCATTTTGACCGCCTGGCGACCGTGCTGCGGCAGGCCGATGGTCATCAGCTTCTTTTGCTCAGCGATGGGGATCATCGCCTCCAGATCGACGTGACGGCGGGCAGCGTGCTCGATGG
>CAZUPX010000313.1:0-2497 GCA_964622155.1 uncultured Planctomycetaceae bacterium
CGACGACACTTGGGTGAGCGCGCGTGATCCGTCGCAGCATCTCCTCGCGATAGGCCTTCAACTGCAGGATTTCTTTGCCCAGCGAGTCGGACATCGCAGCGGCGGTTTGATCGGACGCCGCGGGCGTATCGTCGGAGTCCGAGCGATCCGCCCGAGGATTGATTTGCATCTCGCCTTTGAAGTTGCTGGGTTCCTCGACGCGCAGAGCGACCGAGGTATCCAGGTCGCGTCGGGCGGCCTCGGCCGCTCTCCTGGCCTGGGCAACGGCGCGGCGAGCCTGTTCGAACTCGCGAACAGTCACCATCCGCTCGCGTGTCAGCTCAGACGATCCTGTCTGGTCGTCAGCCGCATGCGCCATCCAGCACTGTCCAGCGATCACGACGGCCAGGGCCGATGCGACGAACGGCGCCAGCGCGGCACGACGGCGCATGCGAATCGGAAATCGGCCAATTGTGTGCCGCATGGTCCGCCAACGCCCGCCGCCAAGCGGGCAATTCCTGGTTCCTTGGAATTCGAGCAGGTAGCCGGCAGACGACTTGGAAGTGACGCCTGCGAAAGCCGGTTTTCTGATCGCGCGCAATCTTTGCGCAGCGTGTTGCGGGGACTCAGCAACACTCCATCGTCGTCATCGTCCTGTCGAGGTGCGATTCTTGAGTTTGCGGACATCGAAATGGTCCTGTCAGCATACTAACCCGAAGCGTAAGCGAGGGATTCCCCCTACCTGAATCCCTCGCTGACGCTTCGGGTTGGCATCGGGAAAAGCCCGCTATACTTAGCAATGCGTATTCAAGCGTCCGGGGGTGTCATGTTTCGCATCAAAATCTGTGGAGTCACCAGCGTTGAGGACGCGCTCGTGGTCGCCGACGCCGGCGGGGATGCCATCGGGCTGAACTTCTACGCGGGCAGCCCGCGAGTCTGCTCGCAGGCCTGTGCCTTGCAAATCGTCAAGCAGGCGTCGGCAAGACTGCTGAAGGTCGGCGTGTTCGTCAACGCTTCGGCCGACGAGATCCGCCAGACCGTCACGGCCCTCGGTCTTGACCTGGTTCAACTCCACGGTGACGAGCCACCCGAGTTGCTGCACCAACTGCGAGGAATCCCGATCATCCGCGCCTTCCGGCCGGGCACGGACTTCGCCGCGGTTGGCGAGTATCTGCGCCGCTGTCACGCCCTGACTTGCATGCCGCGAATGGTGCTGGTCGATGGCCGCGCGGCGGGCGCCTACGGCGGCACCGGAACCACGGCCGATTGGCAAGCGATCGATGACGGTCGCGGCCAACTGGCCGGAGAGCCGCTGATATTGGCCGGCGGCCTGACGCACGAAAACGTCGAGGCGGCCATCGCCGCGGTCCATCCCTGGGCCGTGGACGTGGCCAGCGGAGTCGAACAGAGCCCCGGCAAGAAATCGGCGGAACGGGTGCGAGCCTTCGTCGAGCGGGCCAAGGCCGCCTTCGCGCGAAGCAATGCTGCCCGCTGATACCCATCACCTTGCCAGTCTCCCACCGCGCAACCTATGATAGGACGTGGCTGTAGCGGAATTCGCCAGAATTCCGACGTTTTTGGCATCTCATCGGAAGCCTGGCGGCTTCCGCTACGAAAAAGGAGATCACTCGTGGCTCAGGTTGATACGCGTATGCCTTACAAGGTGGCCGACATGTCGTGGGCCGAGTGGGGCCGCAAGGAAATCATGCTGGCCGAGAATGAGATGCCCGGCCTGATGGCTCTGCGCGAGAAATACGGCAAGTCGAAGCCGCTGGCCGGCGCTCGGATCGCCGGCTGCCTGCACATGACGATTCAGACCTCGGTGCTGATCGAGACACTGATCGAGCTGGGCGCGCAAGTGACCTGGAGTAGCTGCAATATCTTCTCCACGCAGGATCACGCCGCGGCGGCCACGGCCAAGCGCGGCATTCCGGTCTATGCCTGGAAGGGCGAGACGGCCGAGGAGTTCGACTGGTGCATTGAGCAGACGCTGCACTTTCCCGACGGCCAGCCGCTGAATCTGATTCTGGACGACGGCGGCGACCTGACCGCCATGGTCCATCAGAAATTTCCCGAGCTACTGCCTGGCATCCGCGGACTTTCGGAAGAGACCACCACCGGCGTGCATCGGCTGTATCGCATGCACTCCGCCGGTGAGTTGAAGGTGCCGGCCATCAACGTAAACGACTCGGTCACCAAGAGCAAGTTCGACAACCTGTACGGTTGCCGCGAGTCGCTGGCCGACGGCATCAAGCGGGCGACCGACATCATGGTCGCCGGCAAGGTCGTAGTCGTGGCCGGCTATGGCGACGTCGGCAAGGGCTGCGCGCACGCCATGAAGTCACTCGGTGCCCGAGTACTGGTCACGGAGATCGACCCGATCAATGCGTTGCAGGCGGTGCTGGAAGGCTACGAAGTGACGACGATGGACGAGGCGGCCCCGCGGGGCAACATCTTTGTCACCGCCACTGGCAATCGCGACATCATCGGCGGCGAGCACATGAAAGCTATGCCCAAC
>CAZUPX010000314.1:0-2263 GCA_964622155.1 uncultured Planctomycetaceae bacterium
AGCCTTAACCAAACGAATAGAAATTTGATTAGCGGGGCTTTCTCTTCGCCAGCGCGCGGTCAGGTCAACTCTCCAAGCGCGCGACGACGGTTCAGGGCACACAAACAATAAGGAGCGTAACCATGCGTTCTACCCAACGATCTCTCCACGCCACCATTCTCTCTCTTTTACTAACGCTATTCGCGACCGCTTATTCGGTGCGCGCGGAAGATGATTACGCTGATGAGTATGACGAGAAAGCGCGCGTCGTCCGCATCAGCTTGATTAGAGGCGAGGCAAGTCTCAAGCGAAATGGTAATAGCGATTGGGAGCGGGCGCGGCTTAATTTTCCGCTCGTCGAAGGCGACACGGTGTCGACCGATCGCGAATCCCGCCTGGAGATTCAGATCGATGCCCGAAACTTCGTGCGTCTCGAAGCAAATTCAATCCTGCGAATCCTCACGCTGCGTGATGAAGGCGTTGCCCTTAGCGTTGTCGAAGGCACAGCTTCAGTTCGTCTGGCAAAGTTTGACAGCGACCGCGAGTACTTCGAAGTTGATGCCCCAAAAACAACCATGGCAGCCGAGAAGAAAGGCTTGTACCGCATCGACGTCGCTCGCGATGGCCGCGTACGCCTAACGGCTCGCAATGGCGGGCGAGCGCGTATCTACTCTGAAACGTCAGGATTCACTTTGCGCGATGGTCGCACCGCCGAACTGATTTTCCAGGGAGTCGATGCCGGCGACTGGGAGTTGCTCGCAGCCGGGCCCGGGGATTCCTGGGACAGTTGGATTGACGACCGAGAACTACATCTGGCGCAACGCATGCGCTACGACAACAAGTACTACGACAATTACGTGTGGGGTGCGGAAGACTTAGACGCCTACGGGACCTGGGCCTACGTTAATGACTATGGCTGGATCTGGCGGCCGCAAGTGACGATTATTAACAACTACTCTGATTGGGCCCCGTACCGCCATGGTTATTGGACCTGGTGTCCGCCCTACGGCTGGACCTGGGTTGGATATGAACCGTGGGGCTGGGCCCCTTATCACTATGGCCGTTGGGTCTATCACAACAACTACTGGGCCTGGTGTCCACGCAGTCAGTACTACCGGAATCGTAGCTGGTGGCGTCCGGCTCTTGTCGCCTTTCATATAAACTTTGGCGATCACATCTCCTGGTATCCGCTTTCCTACCACCATCGCGATCCACGCTCGCGTCATTACCGCGACCGCGATCGGCTAACGCCGATGCGGGAGAGAGAGCTTGCGAACCTCCGACGCGTTAATCCTGCACACTTGCGCGCGGTAACGAGCGCGAGGGCCGCAGACTTCGGCGGTGGGAGCGGCCGCTTTCAAACTGCGGATCAGGCGCTAGCGCGTCGCGTGATGAGCGCAGAACCAGTGCGGGGCGATCTTCCTTTGAGGCCGGCCCGGGTGGGCGGCGGTGGGCCAAGTGGTGCGGCCTCAGGAGACAGTGGCGGTCGCATGATCACTGCCCGACCGGCGCGCGTGACTTCGAGTGTTGAGGTGACTGACCGGCAAACTGGCGCTGCGGCGCGCACGCCCGGTGTTTCGCTCGACAACGACTTGCGCCGTACCCGCATACTCAACGGGCGCGAGCCGAGGACAGTCGCTTCGGCGGATAACGCCAGTCCAGATGCTTCCGAAGCTCGGGATACAGGCGCAGTTGTGCGACCAACTCGTCCTGCGCGCGTTCCAGTGGATCGACCCGATCAAACAACTGGCGGACGCGAAGCAACCGACAGCACTGCTGACCGACCTGCGCGGCCGGCGCGCACCTATCCGCAACAGGAACGCCCGGGGAATTCAGATACTCCGGACATCAACGATTCGGCGCCGCGAGAGCGACGACCGTCAACTGCTCCCACCAGACCGCCGGCAGCGGAAATCGAAACCCCTGCGGAACGTCCGGTGCGGCCCGAGAGAACAGATCGGCCTGAACGAAATGTCGAGCGACCTGAACGCCGGGAGCGAACCGAGACCCCCGCGCCACGTCCGGATCCACCTGCGCGCAGTTATGAGCCACCACCTTCCCGCTCAGCGCCCGCGCCACGTGAGGAAAGGCCCCAGCGTTATGAACCGCCACCGCGTCATGATCCCCCGCCGCGGTCAGATCCACCTCCCCAACGTTCTGAGCCTGAGCCACAACGGTCCGACCCGGCACCGCAACGTTCTGATCAGGAACCCCAGCGTTCGCCGGTGCAACGTCCAGATCCTCCGGCGCGTTCAGAACCTTCGGCGCCCGAGCGCGCGCGGCC
>CAZUPX010000315.1:0-1507 GCA_964622155.1 uncultured Planctomycetaceae bacterium
ATGTCTCATTTCGAGATCGTGGCGCGCGAGGATTTTTCGGACGTCACCTACCTGCTGGAGGTGCGCCATCCGTTGATGGCCAAGGCGGCGCGCCCAGGCCAGTTCGTGATCGTGATGTCCCATCCGGAAGGCGAGCGCATCCCGCTCACGCTCGCCGATTTTGACCGCGAGAAGGGCACCATTACCCTGGTCATCCAGGCCGTCGGCAAGACCACCCGCGAGATGCAGCAAACCTGCCAGGTCGGCACCAGCCTGTACGGGGTCACCGGGCCGATGGGCATTCCCAGCCATATCGGCAAGGTGAAGAAAGTAGCCTGCGTCGGCGGCGGCCTGGGCGTGGCGCCGGTTTTCCCGCATGCGCGCGCGTTCAAGGATAACGGCGCCTACGTCATTGGCATCATCGGTTTTCGCAACCAGGAACTGATGTTCTGGGAGGACAAATTCCGTGCCGTCTGCGACCAGTTCATCGTCTGCACCGATGACGGTTCTGCCGGGATCAAGGGCAATGTCACGGCGGGAATCAAGAAAGCGATCCGGGAGCATTCGGACATCGAAGAATTCGTCGCCATCGGCCCGCCGATCATGATGAAAGACTGCGCGGAGGTCACGCGGGCGCACAAGATCAGGACCATGGTCAGTCTCAACCCGCTGATGGTGGACGGCACCGGGATGTGCGGCGGCTGCCGCGTGAAGATCGGCGACCAGGTGAAATTCGCCTGCGTCGATGGCCCGGATTTCGACGGCCATCAGGTCGATTTCGACGATTTGATGACGCGCTTGCGGCGCTTTGCCGCGCAGGAAAAAACCGCCGTCGAACGCTGGTCGGAAAACTGCCGCATGACGAACCCGCTGCAGACCTTGAAGACGCCGCAGCTACGGCCCGCCGAGGAGATGGAGTTCCCCGACCCGTTCGACGAGGTGAGGGGCGGTTAAATGGCGAAGAAAAAAACAATCCGGACCATCCCCCAGGAACGCACGCCGATGCGCGAACAGCCCGCCGAGGTGCGGGTGAAAAACTTCACCGAAGTCGCGTGCGGCTTCAGTCCGGAAGATGCGTTCAGGGAAGCCGAACGCTGCCTGCTATGTCCTGAACAACCGTGCGTGGCTGGCTGCCCCGTCGGTATCGACATTCCCGGTTTCATCCAGAGGATCAGCGAGAAGGATTTTCGCGGCGCCTACGATGTCCTCACCGACACCAACCTGCTGCCGGCCATCTGCGGCCGCGTCTGCCCGCAGGAAAATCAGTGCGAAGGCGTCTGCATCGTCGGTGAAACGCTGGAACCGGTCGCCATCGGGCGCCTCGAACGCTTCGTGGGCGACCTGGCGATTCGCGAAGGCTGGGTGAACCGGCCCCATATCGAGCCCTCCGGCTTTCGTGTCGGCATCGTCGGCTCGGGTCCCGCGGGGATGGCGTGCGCCGCCGACCTGGCGAAGGCCGGATGCGAAGTCGTGGTCTACGAGGCGTTCCAGGAACCCGGCGGCGTGCTCAAGTACGGCATTCCCGACT
>CAZUPX010000316.1:0-2780 GCA_964622155.1 uncultured Planctomycetaceae bacterium
CCGATGTCTACGGCAGCATCCAAAGCCTGGAACAAGCCATGCGGGAGCACGAAGCCCCGTTCTATCTACGTCGCACTAAGGAGGCCCTAGTTAGCTTCCCTGATCCCGAAACGGGCGAGGTTCGCAAGCTATTCACCAAGCGCGAAGTACGCAGCGCTGCCTTCGACCTCGACGGAGAAGAACTTGATTTCTACGACGAACTGACACGTTTCGTCGAGGACCAATCGATCATGGCGGCGGCGGACGATTCCGCTCGCGGCCGGGCCGTCGGCTTTACGATGGCCATGCTCCAGCGTCGCATGGCGTCTTCGATCTATGCCGTTCGCCGGAGCCTGGAGCGAATGCGAACGCGCCGCGAAAAAATCCTCGCCGACCCCGAAGCCCATCGCCAGGAACAGATTCAGCGTCGCGTGCCGGACGACTTCGACGATTTGGACGAAGAGGAACAACAACAAATCATCGGCCAGCTTGAGGGCCAGGTGCTTTCGGTCGATCCCACGGTCCTACGCGAGGAAATCGCACAGCTCACCCGTCTAGTCGACCTGGGACGCCCACTCGAAGCCCGCGACATTCAGACCAAGCTCATCAAGCTGCGGTCTGTCCTAAACGAAGAAGGCATTTTTGACGACCCCAGCATGAAGCTGCTGATCTTCACCGAGCACAAAGACACGCTCGATTATTTGGCGGGCGACGGCAAAGACGAGCGGCCGCTCGGCAAGCTGATTGAATGGGGCCTCACAGTCACGCAAATTCACGGCGGGATGAAGATTGGCGATCGCGACATGCCGGGCAGTCGCATCAACGCCGAGCGGGAATTCAAGGAGAGCTGCCAGGTGCTCGTCGCCACCGAAGCAGCCGGCGAGGGCATCAACCTTCAATTCTGCTGGTTGATGATCAATTTCGACATCCCCTGGAATCCGGTCCGACTGGAGCAACGCATCGGTCGTATCCACCGCTACGGTCAGGAGAAAGACTGCCTTATCTTCAACTTTGTCGCGCAGAATACCCGCGAGGGCCGCGTGCTGCGAAAACTGCTGGACCGTCTGGCCGAAATTCGCAACGACCTCGGTTCCGATCAGGTGTTCGACGTCGTGGGCGAGGTCTTTCCGGCGAATCAACTCGAACGGTTGCTGCGCGAGATGTATGCCCGACAGACCGATGTGCATCGGATCGAAGACCGCATCGTTCGCGACGTTAGCCCCGAGAAGTTTCGGGCCATCACGGAATCGACCCTGGAAGGCCTTGCCAAGAAGGAATTGAATCTGTCGGCGATGATCGGCAAGAGCGCCGAGGCGAAGGAACGCCGGCTCGTGCCCGAGGTCATCGAACAGTTCTTTGTCGATGCGTCGCCCGAATGTGGTTTACGACCCAAGGCGATCGCC
This sequence comes from uncultured Planctomycetaceae bacterium, assembly GCA_964622155.1. Classification (GTDB taxonomy): domain Bacteria; phylum Planctomycetota; class Planctomycetia; order Pirellulales; family PALSA-1355; genus CAZUPX01. Next base: position 1,383 of record CAZUPX010000316.1, read on the forward strand.
ACCGGCGGCCACATCTACCGCATCGGCAAGGTGCCTCGGAACTTGCTGCCGATCGGCGATGCCCAGGAAGACCGCTTCGGCCGCCTGGGCCGAGAATACAAGCAGATCGCCTTCGACAAAGCCTACCTGCGCGACGACCCGACGCTCGATTGGGTGACGCCTGGGCATCCGCTGTTTGAATCAGTCCGCGCGGACATGCTTCGCCGCACCGAGCAGCATCTTGGCAAGGGAGCGGTGTTTTTCGATCTGCACCACAATAAGCCTGTGCTGCTCGATCTTTTTGCCGCCTCGATCAAAGACGGCCGCGCCCGCACGCTTCATCGACGATTGTTTGCTGTTGCAACCCAGCTATCTGGCGAAATGACCCTGCACGAGCCGACCGTGCTGCTCGACATCGCTCCGGCACCCGCGGGCACTCGGGGCCCGACCGACGAAACGGTATTGCCTAGTCGGCAATCGGTGGAGGAATTCTTGTACGAACGCACGCTGCGGCCCTGGGGCGAGGAGATAGCCGAGGATCGGTTGGAAGAAGTATCACGAATCCGTCGGCACGTGGAAATCAGTCTGAACGCGCTGATCGATCGCGGGCAGTGCCAACTGGCGGATTACCTCAACCGCCAGGTCGCGGGTCAGACGGTGGCAGGCCTGGATGGTTTGATCAAGACCGCCGAGATGCACCTTGATGATCTCAACACTCGCCGTGAAACTCGTCTGGCCGAGCTGGAACTGGAACGGCACTCGGCCGTGTCGGACATCACGCACCTGGGGCGCGCCTGGGTCGTTCCGCACCCAGAGCGTTCCAGCCCGAACATCGCACCAATGGTCCGCGACGACGAGATCGAGCGGATCGCCGTCGACGTTGCCCGTCGCCACGAGGAGGCCCGTGGCTGGGCAGTCGAAAGCGTTGAGGCGCTGAACAAGGGCTTCGACTTGATCTCGCGGAAGCCCCACCCCGAGGATTCCATGACATTCATCGAGATCCGTTTCATCGAGGTGAAGGGCCGTGCCGGCGTGGGCATCGTCGCCCTGAGCGAAAACGAATACCGCACCGCCGAACGGCTCAAGAATGATTTTTGGCTCTACGCCGTATTCAATTGCGCCGGCACGCCGGAACTGCACACGGTTCAAAACCCGTTCCGGCTTGGCTGGCAGCCAGTGATGGCGGTCGAGCATTACCAGATCGGCGCGGCCGCAATCCAAGGATCAGGCGCGCCGTGAACAAACTGCCACAGTTTGTGAAATGATGGCTGCCGATTCGCTCAGCGCAGCGACCGCGGCCACAGCACGATGTTCTGATCCTGGCTTGCCATCGTAGCCAAACTCAACAACACCGACGTGAAGATCCCCTTTGCGGCCGCGTAATCGTTGGCATTGAGCCCAGGAATTAGGACGTGTCCC
>CAZUPX010000317.1:0-11423 GCA_964622155.1 uncultured Planctomycetaceae bacterium
GTTATGCTGAGAGTCTCGCCTGTGACTCGACGGACAACCCTCAGGGGATCTCTTATGGCCACCCGAACGACGTTTTTGCGGCGCGACCCGGCCGAAGCAAAGCCATGGGCCGAGACCTGCGGCGAGATTCGCTGCCTGGTCGAGGAGAACGACGGCGCGGCGGCCGAGGTGCACCACGTCAAAATCCACGACGCGAAGCTGCACTATCACGAACGGACCGACGAGTTCTACTACGTCATCGACGGCCAGGGGACGATGGTCCTGGACGATGAGACGATCGAGCTGCACACAGGTGTCGTTGTCTATGTGCCGCGCGGTGTCAAGCACAAGGCGATCGGCGACCTCACCGTCCTGACCGTCTGCATCCCGCGCGGCGTGCTCTCCGACGTCCACGAGTTGGAATGACCTCCTTCTCCCTTCTCCCCTCGTGGACTTCGGTGAGCTCAGTCGAACCGGAGAAGGGTCGGGGATGAGGGGGCGAAGTACGAACGACGGAGCGCCATTCCGGGCGCGGCCCCCTCACCCGGCTCGCGGCGCTCGCCACCCTCTCCCACGCGGGGAGAGGGTTGAATCACCCCAGTCTGCCGAAACAAACCAGGCAGACGTCGTCACTGGGCAGGCGGCCGCCGACGAACCGCTTGACGTCATCCAACAAGGCCTCGCCCATTCGTCCGACGTGCACCGGACCGCGGGCAATCACCTGACGAACTCGCTGCGAGCCATAAACTTCGCCCCGCGCGTTCATGGCATCGCTGATGCCATCGGTGTACAGCACAATTGCGTCGCCAGGCTCCAGGGCCAACTCGATCTGCTGGTAGTTGCGACTTGCGTCACAACCCAGCGGGAGTCCGCTTTCGACTGTGCCCAACTGCTCGACGGCGCGTCCATGGCGCTTCAGCGGCGGCAGGTGACCGGCGTTGACCATCGTGAGGCGATGGCTAATCGGATCGAGCACGCACAATGCAAACGTGACGAAATGGTAGTTGAGCGATTCGGAGGAAAGGTCCTGATTTAACCGCGAGACCGCCTCGGCTGGGGTCGGCGACGTCGCCAGGCAGTATCGCACCTCGGAGCAGAAGTGGGCCATCAACAGGGCGGCGGAGACCCCCTTGCCGGCAACGTCGCCGATTGCCAGGGCCAACCGCCCGTCCGACATCGGGATGTACCCGAAGTAGTCACCCCCCACCTCGTCGGCAGCCTGGTAGTGATCGTAAAACTGGTAGCCCGCCACCTCTGGGCGTCGTTGCGGCAGAAACTGCAGTTGGATTTGCTTGGCGGTTCCCAGTTGTCGTTGATGAGCGCCGGCATCCCAGGTGGGAAGCCTTTGACCGGTGGACTCGACAAGCCCCCCGGCGACCGTGGCCACCGCGACCAGCACGTCAAGATCCTCTTTGCGAAACCGTCGTTGGGGGTCCGTGGCGTCGACGTACACGATGCCCAACGGCCGCTCGGATGGGCTCGTCAACGGGGCGCAGATCATCGACAAGCATCGAATATCAAACACCGACTGGCTGACATCCACCGGAACGTTGTCGGGGGTGTCGTCCATCAAGATCGCCTGGCCGGTCGACATCACATGCAGTGCGGTCTTGCGGCTGATCGGCCCAAAGGTCATGCTCTGGCCGGTGTCGCTTTGGCGATGCTTGATGGCCCGCGGCACCAGGTGGCCGTCGGCCCCCTCGGCCAGCAGGACGTAACCGCGCACCGCCTGTGGAAAGATTTCGAACAGGCTGTCGAGCACCTTGGGCAGGATCTGATCGACGTCAAGCTCGCCTTCGAGCTCCAGCGACACCTTGAGCGCCGCGCGGAACGGAGCCTGTGAGCCGGCCGCCGCGGCGACATCCGCGCCGACCGGCTGCGCTGCGACGCTGGGTGCCGGTTGGCTAGGCTCGGCGGGCTCGGCCAACGGCTCGATCACCACGCGCACCGCCTTGGAGTCGCCGCCGATTGTCGGTTGGGAGGCCTGCACTGCCTCGGGCGAGGCATCGTGGAAGACCGTCACGACCTCGTAAATCTGAATGCGATCCTTGTCCTTGATCGCCGTGCGCCCCTCAAGTTTTCGGCTGTTGAGATACGTGCCGTTGAGGCTCGCCAGGTCTTCGATGGAAAAACCCTCTGGCGTGCGCACAATGCGGGCGTGTCGGCGCGAGACCGTGTGGTTGCGCAGCACGATATCGCAGAACTGGTCGCGACCCAAAACCGTCTCGTCGGCCGTCAACTCGAAATACTGACTGCCATCGGACTCGGTGCAGACCTCAAGAGTCGCCATGACAAAAACCTTGGCCGAGGGCATTGGACCGCTCGGCTGTCCGGGCCGACGAGCCTCGGCGCCCCACTGCGAAAAGTCTCCCCTGTCGACCACTTTGGCATTCGCTCGTAGGTGTGTCAATCGACATCTCCAGGCGGGTTGTCGTCCACTCGAAGCGCGCCACAGTGCCGGAGGCAACGCGATGAATTTTCAACGCCGAATCGAGCGGGCGCCACGTGGGAGGTTTTGAAGGCAGGCGGTGTGCGGACGATCGGCCGCAGTGCCGCTCGAACGGGGTCCTGGGACGATGGATCCCGATCTGGCCAACAGCGGACCGGCCAAGAATGGTTCGCTCGGCCCCCGCGGATCTTGGAACTTGCTGGATCCCCGAGGACTGCCGCTTTTCCCACGAGATAGTCGCGCGTGGGCCGCATAAGCTCGTGCGGCACTAGGATTTCTTCGACCCAAAACCTCGCGCCGCCGGCGTCTTGCCTGGGGCCTGTTTCAGCCCAAGTCGCGGATTGGTTGGCCCGTGCTGAGCTTTTGATGCATCTGCTGGAAATCGTCCCAATAGTCGCGACTGAAGTCGATGCCCAGGTGGTAGAGAATTGTCGCCGAGAGGTCGGCCGGCGAGACGGGCCGGTCTTTGACGAAGGCCCCAATGGGGTTTGTCTGGCCGTAGACTTGTCCACCCCGCACACCACCGCCGGCAAGCAGGACGGTGAACGCATGTGGCCAATGATCGCGACCCGTTTTCTCCGTCATGCCGTTCTGCACGATCTGGCCGATGCGCGGCGTGCGTCCAAATTCGCCGGTGACAACAACCAACGTTGTGTCTAACAGTCCCCGCGCCGCCAGGTCCTCCACGAGCGCCGCAAAGCCGGCGTCGAAGGCTGGGGTGAGACGAGTTTTGAGCGACGCGAAATTGTGATTGTGCGTGTCCCAAAAAGGCGAGACCTTGTCGCTACGCGTATCGTCGTCCCAGTTGACCGTCACCAGCGACACACCAGCCTCAACGAGCCGCCGGGCTAGCAGAAGGCTTTGGCCAAACTTGCTGGTGCCATACCGCTCGCGGAGCGGCGCCGGCTCCTTGTCGAGGCGGAAGGCGTCGCTGGCGCGCACGTCGCCCAGCATCGAAAAGGCCGCCTCGACGTGATTGGAAAACGTCCGCACGTTCGGCTCGCCGTCGAGCGCCGGGCCGAGTGACGCTTCCAACTGCCGGCGAAGCTCGCGGCGCGCCCGCACGCGCTCGATCGACATATCGGCAGCCAACTGCATGCCCTGAACGGCGAAGCGGTTGTCGCTGGGATTGCCCTGAACCAGAAATGCGTTCGTCAGGTCGCCCATCCGCCCGCCGGTCTGGCCGGCGATGCGCTTGTCCTGCCCTGCGAATTGGATGTACCAGGGCAGCACCACAGCCGGTGGCAATGCCGCGCGACGCTCGGCGTAGCGCATGGCCAGCGCGCTCAGCGAGGGCCAGTCCTCGGACTTGGCCTGGTCGGTTAGCGGCGGTCCGAAATAGGGGCGGCCGGTAAACATTTCGCTACACGCCGGACCGTGCACGGGCATGCGGTGCTCCATCGAACGAAGCAAGCACAGCTTGTCCATCTGGTCGGCCAGGAGCGGCAAGTGTTCGCAGACATGGATGCCCGGCACGTTGGTGGAGATCGGCTTGAACTCACCGCGGATCTCCGCTGGTGCGTCGGGCTTCATGTCCCACAGGTCAATGTGACTGGGCCCGCCGAACAGAAAAATGAAGATGCACGAGTTGATTTTTCCCGGCGGCGCGGCGTCGGCGGCCACAGCCCGCAACCGTGCCAGCTCAGCACTGGTCATTCCCAGCGCGCTTAGCGCCCCAACTCGCAGCAGCTCGCGCCGCGACAGCGTCGCCGTCGAGTGCGATCGATCAGCCGTACGCTCGAAGATCGAGAACATCGCTGCCACTCCAGAATCGCCACGCCGGGTTCGGCCCTTTCCGCTCCCAGCCGCCGGGCTGCACGTAGTCTCGACTGGCTCGATACAGGCTGTCAAGAATCAGACAAATCTGGGCCCCCAGGCACCTCGGCGAGCTGTGCAAGACGGATCGCGGGAAATCGGGGGTGTGCATTGAACCTGCGATGCCCAAACGCTTTGCGAATCGAGACAATTCCATCTGGAGGGGGCACCGTGACGCCTTGGGCCGCTCGGGCAACTAATCTTGCGGCGTCTGGGCGGATCGCTACACTTACCGCCCCCACCCCCTACCCTGCCGCGACGCAGTATGAACCTTCTCTGGGCCTTGATCCTACTGCCGATCGCGCTATTGGCACTCGATTTATTGACCGCGCCGAAGCATCCCTCCACGGCCCCGCGGGCCAATCTCAAAAGCGGCCGCCGATCGGCTTAGGCTGCCCGGGTGGCACGGGCATCCTGCCCGTGTCCTGCGATTGCACTGGCGAGACGCCAGTGCCACCCCCCCCGCGCGTCAATTGAACGGAGTCGCGGAATTGTTGCGTCGATTGACGCGCGCGCCTGTCGTTAGCCACAATTGGACGGTCTTTCAAACGAAATCTCCCGGTTCAGGACCCGGCCGTCATGCGCGTCGCGCTCGGTTATTGCATTGGAGCGGCAATCGTGTTTTTCGCCGCGACGACCGTTTGCGCCAAGCCGCCGGCGGTGTGCACGTTTGCCGTCGATGCCACGCCGCCGATCGGCAGTCCGCTGTGCGATGCGTTCGTGCCCCCAGCCAGGGAAATCGTCGATCGACTCTCGGCCCGCGGATTGATTCTGATCGGCGACGAGCCGCCGATCGTACTCTGTGCGGTCGATTGGGTGGGCATCGGTTGCGGCGGCTACGACGCGTGGCGCGAAGCGCTAGCCAAGGCCGCGGGCACCTCGGTCGATCGCGTGGCAGTGCATACATTGCACCAGCACGACGCGCCAGGCTGCGACTTCGAGGCCGAATCACTGCTAGCGGCGCGGGGATTGAGTGGAGTCATGTTCGACGTGGCCTTCGCGCGCGCCACGATCGACAAGACGGCCGCGGCGTTGCAACATTCGCTGCAAGCACCACAGGAACTCACGCACGTAGGCATCGGCGTCGGCAAGGTCGACCGCGTGGCCTCGAACCGCCGCGTGCTGGGGTCTGACGGCAAAGTGCAGTATGTGCGCTACAGCTCCTGCACGATCCCCGAGGCCATCGCGGCACCCGAGGGCACCATTGACCCGCAAGTCCGATTGGTGAGTCTCTGGTCAGGTGATCGGCCGCTGGTCGTGCTCAGTTACTATGCCACGCATCCGCAAAGCTATTACGGTCAGGGTGGCGTTAGTTGCGATTTTGTGGGTTTGGCTCGAGCGCAGCGCGAAGCGGCACTGCCCGGCGTGCCGCACATCCATTTCAATGGTGCCTCCGGCAACGTGGCCGCCGGCAAGTACAACGACGGTTCGCCGGCCAACCGTCCCGCTTTGGCCGGACGCCTGGCCGCCGGCATGGCTGCGGCGTGGAGTGCGACAAACCGAGTTGCAATCGCACCCGGCGACATCTCCTGGCGGACCCGCGACGTGAAGTTGCCCTTAAGTGCCAGCCTAGCGGACGAAACGCCGATCCTGAAACTGCTCGACAATCCTTCGGCCATGGTCAAGGATCGCGTCCGCGCGGCCACCGACCTGGTGTGGGCACGGCGGTGCACTTCCGGCCGCGCGACCCAACTCAGCTCGCTCCGCCTTGGCCCGGCCTACATACTGCACCTGCCGGGCGAGTTGTTCGTCGAGTACCAACTGGCCGCCGCCGCCCTGAAGACGGGCGCCACGGTCTGCACAGCGGCCTACGGCGACTACGGTCCGGGTTATATCGGCACCGAAATCGCGTACTCACAAGGCGGCTACGAGACCAGCTATGTCTCCCGCGTGGCGCCGAGCGTGGAAAAGGTCCTGCTGGGCGCGATCGGAGATCTGCTGAAGTAAGCCGACATGGAGATGACTCGATGACGTGGATCATCATCCTGATCGCCGTTGCCTGTCTTGCTTATGCCAACGGTGCGAACGATAACTTCAAGGGCGTGGCGACTCTCTTTGGGAGCGGCACGACTAATTACCGTGGCGCTTTGACTTGGGCGACCATCACTACGTTTCTCGGCTCGATGACCGCCGTCTTTCTCGCCGGGGTACTGCTCAAAAACTTCAGCGGGAAAGGATTAGTTGACGACTCGCTGGCCTCGACTCTCGACTACCGTGCCGCTGTCGCTTTGGGAGCGGGGTTGACGGTTTTGTTCGCGACTCGAATGGGAATGCCGATTTCGACGACCCACAGTCTGGTGGGCGCTTTGGTCGGGGCAGGCTGGGGGGCGGGTTCGACCATCGACTTCGAGAAACTGAATGGGAGTTTCTTTCTGCCGCTTCTCGTGAGTCCCGTCTTGGCGCTGGTGGCAACGGGTCTCTGCTACCCGATCCTGCATTATTCCCGCCGTCGCTTTGGAATCTCCGAGCAAACCTGTTTCTGCGTCGGAACGGAGATTCTTGAATCGGCGCCAATGATGGATCGGTCCACGGCGCTTGTTCGGTCCACGCACTTGACCGTTGAGATCGGGAATACGGTCACATGCCGCAATCGCTATCAGGGGCGACTATTGGGCATTGAGGCGTCCGCTGTGCTGGATCGGCTCCATTTCGTTTCGTCGGGACTTGTGAGCTTTGGCCGTGGCTTGAATGACACGCCGAAAATCGCCGCCCTCTTGCTCCTTGTCCCTCATATTGGGCAATTCGGAGCTACTGCGACCGTGGGCGTTGCCATCGTGCTCGGCGGAGTTCTGAGTGCCCGTCGAGTTGCCGAGACGATGAGCCAGAAGATCACGCCGATGAATCACGGTCAGGGCTTCACCGCCAATTTCATAACCGCCGTGATCGTGATCGGAGCCAGCAGGCTCGGCTTGCCAGTCTCCACGACGCACGTTACCTGCGGATCGCTATTCGGCATCGCAGCCGTGCATGGGCAAGGTCACGCGGGAATGATCGCCAAGATTCTGGGGGCGTGGATCATGACGCTTCCGCTTGGGGTCGTCCTGGGAATGATGAGTTTTTGGATTCTTACGCTTCGCTAGCTGTAGCCGGCACGATTCAGAGCGCATCGTTTCCGCAGGTTTATGTTCGTCCAACCGTGCCGCCGTGCGCAAAGCCCCGAGACGCCACGACCAACCTATGGTCAAATTCGCATGCGTGCGAGGTCGTGGGTTACAATCGGGACCGTCGGCGCATACTGGGCCCGAGAATTCATACCATGGCTCGTCTGTCCTGGTTATCGATCTGTCGCTCGACGGTCGTGAGTGCTTCGGCCACGATCTTGCTCGTGCTGGGTATGCCGCTGTTGGTCGAACCCGCAGCGTGGACTACCAGGCTGAACGGATTGCTTTTCCTAAGCATCACGTGCGTGATTGTGCTGACTGTGAAGTTGCTCCGGCAGGGTCGGCGGCCCCGTTTCTCGTTGCGATCGCTGCTGCTGGTCATGGGGCTGGTGTTTTGTCTATGCGTTCTGTGGCGCGATGGTGCTGCCTGGCAGTCGGTGCATCAGTTTCCAGGCTTTTGCCCGACGGCCGTCTTCTCGCCCGACGCCCGTTTGGCGGCCGCCATTAGCAACTCGACTGATGCGCCGATTGAGATCCGAGAGGCACGCACCGGTCTGCCCCTTAAGACAGTTCGCCAGCCGGGCATTCAACCGGTCACTGAAATGGCCTTTTCTCCAGACGGCAAGAGCCTGTTTACCATGATCCAAGGACCCGGCGCTTACACGCCGACCAGTTGCAGCGCGCATCTTGTGGATTGGGAAACGGGCGAGGAGCGACGGACCTGGTCGGCGTCGCGCGCGGGGCGCCTCTCGGCGCGCGGTAATCGCTTTTTCATGTATACCGACGACAAATCTCCCGCCGGGGCGATGCGCGTTTTTCAGGTGGACCGTGACGAACCCCTATTTGATGTTCCCCAGCCGACATTCTGGAATCGGCTACTTGAAGATGTGATCTCGTCCACCGGCCGCTATCTGCTGGTGCGCGATCAAGGGGACGCGGTCCACCTTTGGGATGTCGACGCCAAGCGGCGGGTTGGCACACTTACCGACCGCGATTTCGGCAAGACAAACCGTCCTTTTATTTTCTCGCAGTTCTCCCCTGACGATCGATATCTGGCACTTGCCACGAAAACCGGCGTCGATTTTTGGGATGTCGAGCGATTCGAGCGGATCGGGCGCTGGGAACCAGCCGATTTTTCATATTTGGGCGCGATCGAGTGGTCGCCCACAGCCGATCGAATCTTTGCCATGTTCATCGAACGCACGGGTCCTACGACGGGACGAGAGCACAGTTTTCTCGTGGATCGCGAGGGCCACGAAATTGCCAAGGTCATCGGAAGCTGTGCCACGTTTTCTCCCTCCGGCGATCGAGTCGCTGTGCAATATGGGCTGGTCACAATTCTCGATGCGCATACCGGAACCGTGCTCACGACGTTGGGATACCCTCCGCAAGGCGGGCATTCGGCGGCTTTCATTCCCGGCGGCTATCGTTCGATCTCTTTCTCGCCCGACGGCGAGTGGCTGTTGCACAACGGCGGAGCAACCGTCTGGCGCCGCCGACGGAGCGAACACTGGTGGGGCGTCTTCTCCTTGCCCGCATTTTGGGGGGCCGATTTCTTCCTCATCGCCCTCGTCCTGCCGCTAACGGGTTTGACCAGAAGGGCTGATTCACTCCCACAAATGGAACACACCGATAAGACCGCTTCGGTCGCCGCGACATCCTAGGGCGCAGGCCGGCCTACTGACTACGTTGCAATCGCGCGCCCCACAATTACAATTCGACTTTGGCGCTTGCCGGTCGTTCTTCTAATCCCACGGCGCAAGGAAAGTTTGTCATGAATCGCCGAACTAAGTTCTGCAAATCATTGGTCGCCTCGTTAGCGGTTTTTTTCAGCGCCGCCAGTTTCGCCCAAGCGGCCAGCACCGAAGAGGTCACCGTCTATCGCGACGAATTCGGCACGCCGCACATCTTTGCCTCGACCGCCGAGGGCGCCTGCTATGCCCACGGTTATGCTCAGGCCGCCGACCGGCTGGAAGAGCTGCTCAAGCAATACATGCGCTGCACCGGCACGATGAGCGAAGCGTTCGGGCCGGAGTTTCTCAAAGACGATTACCGGCAGCGCCTGTATCAGCACGCCGCGATCTCGAAGGAGAAGTACAGCACGCTCTCGGCAAAGAGCCGCGCGCTGATTGAATCCTTCCAGGCCGGCGTCAAGGCGTACATGAAGGAGCATCCGGCCGAAGTGCCCGCCTGGGCGCCGGACGTTCAACCGTGGATGTGCGTGGCCTTGGGACGCTACATCATCTGGGGCTGGCCCGAGGGAGAAGCCGGCGGCGATCTGAAGCGGATCGGTATCGAGCCCGACCCGATCGAGTATCACGGGTCGAACGAGTGGTTGGTCGCGCCGCGGCGGACGGCCTACAACGCGCCGATCGCGCTGGTTGACCCGCACCTGAGCTGGTACGGACAGTTCCGCTTTTATGAGGTGCGTCTGTACGGCGGCGAAATTGAGTTTTCGGGCATGTGCATTCTGGGCAACCCGCTGCCGGCGATGGGACACAATCGCTTCTGTTCGATCGCCATGACCACCGGCGGCCCCGACACTTCGGACGTTTACGAGGAGGAAATCAATCCGGCTAATCCCCGTCAGTATCGCTACGACGGCAAGTGGCTCGACATGACCGTGCGGCCGGAGACGATCAAAGTCAAGGACAAGGACGGTGTGCACGAGAAGAAGGTCGAGATCGAGTTCACGCGGCACGGCCCGGTCGTGGCGCGCAAGGACGGCAAGGCCTACACGTTTTGCATCCCGTACTTCGACGAAGTTGGTCTGGCCGATCAGACTTACAAGATGGTCACGGCCCACAACCTGGCCGAGATGAAGCAAGCCTTGTCGATGCTGCAACTGATGATGCAGAACCTGATGATCGGCACGGTCGACGGCGACATTTACTACGTACGCAACGGCCGCGTGCCAATCCGGCCGGCGGGTTACGATTGCAAGCGGCCCATGCCCGGCAATACGTCGAAGGCCGAGTGGTTGGGCATCCACAAGTTCGAGGATCTCGTGCAGATCGAGAACCCACCGCAGGGCTACATGCAAAATTGCAATGTCAGCCCGCAGTTCCTCATGAAGAACTGCACGCTGGCGCCGTCGCCCGAGCGACCATATTTGTTCAATGGCTTCAACGGCTTCGACAAGCTGGACCAGGCCTACGACAATCCGCTGCATCAGCGTGCCGCGGCCTGCGTTGATCTGTTGCACGGCATGGAAAAGATGACCATCGAGGACGCGATCGCCGTGGCCACCAGCCCGAACGTGTCAGGAGTTGAGCCCTGGCAGGGCCGGCTGCGCAAGGCATGGTCGAGCGCCAGCGAGGATCTGCGCGGCAAGCAAGAACTGGCCGATTGCTACCGGGTGATCGTCGACTGGAACCGCCGCTGCGACGCTGACTCCGTGGGCGCGGTGGCCTACAAGTATTGGAAAGAGGCGATGGGCAAGGAAGTATCGCAGATGGATCGCGCCGGCCTGCCGCCACCGCCGTCGATCACCGATGAGCAACTATTGGCCACGCTGCAACAGGCGGCCGCGAAGCTCAAGGCCGACTTCGGCCGACCGGACGTCGCATACGGCGAGGTCTACCGCGTGGGCCGCAAGGGATCGAGCAAGAACTGGCCCGTCAGCGGAGGCTCGGTCAATAGTATCGCCACGCCGCGAGCGATCAGCTTCAAGGAAATTCCCGGCACCAAGAAATACTTGGGCGAAGGGGGGCAGACCTCGACGCAAGTTGTGTTGCTCACCAAGCCACCGAAGTCGTGGACGCTGCTCCCGCTGGGCGAGAGCGACCGTCTCGACAGTCCGCACTACGACGACCAGTGCGAAAAGCTGTTTAGCCCCGGCAAGATGAAGCCAACTTACTTCCTCGATAAGGACGAATTGGCAAAGCACGCCGAATCGAAGACGGTCCTGGTTCGCAAAGTCGATTGACTCAAAACACCTACCGTACACGAACCCGACGCGCGCGTTTTGATGTTGCGCTATTTCAGGTGTTTTTCAAGCTTTTGGCCGGTATTCCGGCGGGAAACTGTCGCGGATGAGTCGCTTGAGTTTGGCGATCCCACGCGGCGTTTCCAGGCGG
>CAZUPX010000318.1:0-4375 GCA_964622155.1 uncultured Planctomycetaceae bacterium
CGTGCTCGGTGCAGTCTCCCTGCCGCGATTGCGCGACGTCGGCGGCTGAGGCGAATGTCTGGCTGAAGTCCTTGGTCTGGACGATTCGATTGACATAACGCTCCAACGCCACCGCAATGTCACGAGGCAATGTTGCGTCCCCCTTGGCCTCTTGGGCCATGGCGCGGATACGCGGATCGTCGACTTGCAGGAGGTTGTTGGCGGATAAGTATTCGAGCGGAACCTCGGCGACGGGTTGGTCGCCAGGTCGCGCTTGCCGCGGCTCGAATCGCTCGACGGTCAATTCCGCTGCATGAGGACCCAACGAGCGCATCGACTGCGTTGGCCCCGTTGAGAACACCTTCAGCGGGTCGGTGCCTTCCAATTCAACGCGGTAGCGAATCCGCCGGGCTTTGTGTGGGTCGGCGATCGGCCGGTCGAGCTTCACGGTCGTGTCGGTCCCCAGGTCGAACGCCGCGGGGCCCGCCGACGGGGCCATGGCAGTCTCGCGCGACGTTCGAAAAGACTCTTGTCGCATCGCCGCCACGCGGCGCTTGACGGTCTGGCCGGCCTCGTCGGTCCACAAGGTCTCGTTCATGACGTTTCCATCGGGCAGATGCGAGGCTGTCTCGATCCGCAGAAGATTGACCGGTTTGCCGAGGACCAAGGTGTCTTCGCGGTCGCCTGCCGTAAGCTCGACTTCGGCCACCTGGTTCAACAGCGGAGCCAGCACACGCAGCGTTCGTCGCTCGCCGGGAGCCATGGGTTCGTCTTCAAGGGACTTTTCCAGTCCTCGAAATCCTCGGATGTCATGGGACCACGGAATTCGAACTGCCTGTGGGGCGCCGCTGGTGCGGATGACCATCTGGTCCCCCTCGACGCGGCCCTCCATACGGACCGGCGTAGGGCCGAAATCGACTTCCGTTGCGAATTGGACCACTCGACCGTCAGGCGTCTCCAAGGTGCTCATTTTGAGCTCCTGGCGGACCTGCTCACCGAATCGGACCAGCGTCAGTTGACTGAGAGTATCAATCGCGACGAGTTTTTCACCGGCCCGCTCGACAGTTCGAATCGTGGTGCGGCTGTAGCCGATCTTGGAGTTTTCGAGGAACAAGGCTTCCCAAATTTCACGTCCGTTTGACTCGGGCGACCGATTCGTCTCGATGCGCGCGACGGTCGCGCGGCCGTCGGACTTTTGACAGCCCACCAGCGCGGTCAAAGCCAGTACGGCCCACGCCAAACGGTGGCCGGCCAGGTTGATCAAGCGAAGTGATACCATCGAGATGCCACAAGAGATCCGATTACCCAGGCCGGTGCGCCAAGGTGGCAACTACGGGCCAAATCCCCGTTTGCGAGGTTGCCTGATGTCGTCCATCCGATTGTATCGCCCAGGCGGGCGATGAATGAAGGGGTATGCCGTGCCGGGGTTTGTGCAGGCTGGACGTGGCAGTGATGCTGCAATGGGCCGCGAAGCAGTACACTTCCGGAAACGGTGCTTCCGAAATGCAACATTGAGGTCTTGGAAAGACTCGCCACTTGCGTCGAGTGTGCCGCGGTCAAACTCGGCGTTTCCTTCAGAGGCTCACTTTTCTACACGGATTTCCCGCTCGGCCAGACCTCCGGCGGTCATTTTGCCGGCGGCAAGAGTGCTACAGTAGAGGTGTCGGCTGCGCGGGGAAACAAATGCGAGGATTCTTGGCCGCCATTTCTGAGTGTCCCGCGGCCGCGGCTTGGGGGTCAAAAAACGGAGCGGTTATGCCGTTTCTGCAGCCCGCCAAATTGCGGCCCAAAAAGTTCGCCCCCAGCGCGCCATCTTCAAGCCATCGTCGACACCAGTGACCTACCTTTTTAAGACGAGCCGAATTTCGCTCGACGACTCCATGAGTCTGCAACCCAACAGAGGTCGCCGATGGGCTTTCTGAAAAAAATATTCCGCAATGTCTTCCGCGACGCCGTTCCAGCGCATATCACCAGCAGCTTCGAACGATTATCCGACGAGCAGTTGGAGGCTCATTTGCGAGTCGTCCGCTATGGCGACTTTCTGCTCACCGGCGCGGTTCGCCCGAGTTTCGATTTGCAGATCGTTCCGGCACAGGGCTATCGGCACGATACCTATCGTGACGAAGACAGCCGCTCGAACGTGCCCGTGTTGATGGGCGCCTGTTCCAAGGAACTCCTCTACGAAACGTTTATGGACCTGCTCGACCCGCTCGGCACGGAAGTCGACGTCGTGCTCGAAACGAGCCACAATCGCCACGCTCAAGGGCACGTCGATCTGTATCGGGAACACATCGACTTGCCGGTGCTCAAAAGCATTTTGTGGGACTTCGAAGACCTGCTGGTCAACGACGGGTGCACAGGCATCGCGGTATTGAACCCTGGAATTCCGCAAGAAGTCCAGTTCGACGAGCACAAGCTGTTGATCGTCTATGGACACGAGCTCGAGGAGTACGAGCGCATCTTCGCGGCCCGGAGCATGCGGTGCAACGATCAAATGAAGTTCATCACCGAGGCCGAACACGTCCACTCGTCGAGCGAAGCGTACTGCTCGCAATTTGAGGAGCTCAAGATGCGCCTCAGCATCGATTCGAGCTATTAAAGCAGACCGAATGTCGGGGGCTGGCGGACAGCGGTCGTTTGACCGCCGGCCCTTGGCAGTCCAGTCGGCTGATCTCAATTGACCAAGCCCAGGGACGGAGATCCCTGGCTTTTCGCCTTGCATGGTGTTGCTAGCAAGGTAGCAATGGCAGGCCGGCGGGCGTTGACCTTGTCGTTGGCGGCGATTTTCGTCAAACTCCCCGCCCATTTCTGTCCGACCATCACTTCGCATGGCTTCGATGCGCGGAAATCGAAATTGGTCCCGCTGCCGCTACGCGCGTGCCCTCGGCGCCTTGTTTCTCTGCGCGCTGGCGCTGGGTGGGTGCAGGAATTTTGCGCCGACGCGATACAATCCGCCGCAATTCAGTTTCGGGCCGCCGCCGCCACAGGGCAACCCCGTGCTGGTCACCGCCATGGACCGCGAGATGGTGTGGGAAGGCGTGGCCGACGTAGTGGACGATTACTTCAAGATCGCACGCGAGGAACGCGTCAAGCTGGTCGGCGACCTGTTGACCGAGGGCCGGATCGATACTTATCCGCGTGGCGGCTCGACGATCTTTGAGCCATGGAACGGCGATTCGGCAACTCCCTATGAGCGCCTGGAAAGCACGTTGCAATCGATCCGGCGTACGGCGCTTGTGCGTGTGATTCCCGCGCCGGAGGGCTTCTTGATCGAAGTGCAGGTGATGAAGGAGTTGGAGAATGTGCCGCGGCCTGAGACCGGCGCGGTGAGCCTGTCGAATCCCGTCGCGCTGCGCAACGACGACTCGTTAGTCCGCGTCACCAGTCCTGTTGCCGGCCAGCAGCCCAACATCGGTTGGATCCCGCAGGGCCGCGACATGGCGCTCGAACAAGAGATGCTGGCCCAGATGCAAGCTCGCTTGGGCGGAGTCTCAGTCCCGATGTTTCCCGCACCGCCCCTCGGCGAGCCAATCGTTACACCACCGGCGCAATTCTAGATGCGTAAAGTACAAGAATCGGAATGAAACCGCGAAACCACTTGTCGGTTGAGCGCGTGTAGTGCGCTGCATCGCACCAAGCGTGTGCCCCCGCTGGGCATGCAGGAAACGCACATGGCGCGTTAGCGATCGGCCGTGTGGGTCGGCAGGGCGGGCATTGTCGGCGACACGCTCAGCGACAGGGTCGCCGGCTGGGGACGCTCGACCGCCGGTATTTTCAGCGTGAAGGCCGTTCCTTTGCCCACGGTGCTCTCGACGCGGATGCGTCCGTGGTGGGCCTCGAGCACATCGCGGCAGAAGGCGAGACCCAAGCCCGTTCCTCCTTTTCCACTGGCGTCAGGGCCTGACTTGGTGGTGAAAAACCGGTCGAAAATCCGGGGCAGCTTGTCGCTCGGAATGCCCGTGCCACTGTCGCGCACGGTTAGTTCGACCATCTGCTGGGTCGAATCGTAGCCCAGTCGCACGAGGATTCGTCCGCCGTCGGGCATGGCTTGCCGCGCGTTGATCAGCAAGTTCATCAACACCTGCTGAATCTGGTTGGCGTTGGCCATCGCCTTGGGGCACGCTTGAAAGTGCCGTTCGACGACGACGCGATACTTCGTCATCTCCCTTTCCAACAGCAACAGCGAATCGTCAATCAGCTTGACAAGATCGACCGGCTCAATGCCTGCCGGCCGGTTGCGGGCAAAGCCAAGAATCCCGGTTGTGATCTTGGCCGCACGTTGGCTGGCCGCCAGGATTTTCTCGAACGCCTTGTCCCGAGTCGCGTCATCGCGATGTCGCTGACCCATACGGGCGTAGTTGATGATCGTGGTCAGCACGTTGTTGAATTCGTGCGT
>CAZUPX010000319.1:0-2995 GCA_964622155.1 uncultured Planctomycetaceae bacterium
ACGTCAGGATCGGACTTTTGAGCTGGTGTCGATCACGTCGCTGGGCGCGCGACAGATATTGACCGGCAAGCTGGGCAGTGTGGCGCTGCAAATGATTGTCTACTTGTCGGCCATCTTTCCCTGCCTGGCGTTCACCTACTTGCTGCGCGGATTGGATATTTTCACGATCGGTTTCGCAGTGCTGTACACGGCGTGTACGGCGCTGGGGCTGGCAGTGCTGGGCCTGATGTTGGCGGCGGCGGCCCCGGTGCGGCAGCGCCAGGTGATCGTCGGCGTCCTGTTCACGATCCTGCTGTTCGGCGCGTTCATGCTGAACTCGACTTGGACCAACGAAATCGTTATGTCCGGATTGCCCGTCGACGGCGAGGAATTCTGGGCAGTTAACACGGCGTTGGCGACGTTCTACGTCAACTACTTTGCCATCGTTTTTCTGGCGGCCCGCAGCCAGTTGCTGACAGTGTCTCAGAACCGCTCAACGGCACTTAGGATGTCGCTGGTCGTAGCCCAGCTTTCGATGCTGGCGTGGATGACCTTCACCTTGCTGCGGTGGAGACCGGGGGAAGCAATCGCGGTGTTTGCCTTCATGCTCACCATTTTCTGGTACGTCGCCGGTGTGTTTCTGACCGGCGAGTCGGACATGTTGCCGCCGCGCGTGAAGCGCGACCTGCCGCAGTCCACGCTGGGCCGGATCTTTCTGACGTGGTTTACGCCGGGCTCGGGCACCGGCTATATGTTTGTCATCGGCAACATGCTCACTGCTTCGATCGTCCTTCTCTTGCCGTACAACTGGATACGTGAGGTCTTGCTGCAAGCCGGCTTTCCGCCTGCCGGCTTGACTGGCGGACCGGCGGGAACTTTGCGACCGGGCCAGGGCTGGGAAGGGTGCGCGGTGGCCATCAGTTACCTGATCATTTACCTGGGGATCGGACGGCTGCTCTTGTTGACGATCGCCCGCTTCACGGAAGTCCGCATCGCGACGCGCTTGGTCGTTCATATTCTCTTGTTGCTGTTCGGATGCGGCATTCCTTGGGTCGTCCAAATGACGACGCCCGTGTGGCGCGACATGGATTACACGCTTATCCAGACGAGCAACGCCGTATGGACGCTTGCGGAGCTGTGCAACCGCGGCCTGGCACTCGAAATGCCGGTGCTGATTATCGTGTTACCGACAATCGCCCTGGGAATTTGGATCGCCAACTTGCCGAGTTTGCTTCGCGAGTTGAGGCAAGTACGAATCGCCCGTCCCGAACGCATGCTTGAGGAAGAAGCAGCCCTGGCGGCGGCCGCGGCGCGCGCGCCGCGCAACCCGTGGGAGCTGGATGAGCAGTGAGCGACGCACGTCGATCGGCGGCTGCAAACAGGCCCCGCCCAACGCTTTAGGCCTTTTCGGTTCGGGGGCCAAGACGGTAGAATCGCACCACTGGGCAGCTCGCCCCGCGCGTCGCTTGCGCGATTCACATAGTCCTCTGGTCCGTCAAGACAATAGATCGTCATTCCCCGCTATAACCCCGCCATCATCGAGCCCAAGTGGCAAAAGTATTGGGCCGAGCACAAGACGTTTGCCACGCCGCGGATGCCCAAGGGGCGAAAACTTTATGTGTTGGACATGTTTCCCTACCCCAGCGGCGACGGGCTGCACGTCGGCCACCCCGAAGGCTACACGGCCACCGACATCATCTGCCGCTTCGAGCGGATGCGCGGCCGCAGCGTGATGCATCCCATGGGCTGGGACGCGTTCGGCCTGCCGGCCGAGCAGCACGCCAAGAAGACCGGCACGCCGCCGCGCGTGACCACCGAGAAGAACATCGCCACGTTTCGCCGCCAGCTTCAAATGCTGGGCTTCAGCTACGACTGGGACCGCGAGCTGGCTACGACCGACCCGGCGTACTTTCGCTGGACCCAGTGGATCTTTCTGCAACTGTTCGACACCTGGTTTGACCACGACGTCCTGCGAGGCCGCCCGATCGGCGAGCTGCCGATTCCCGACGAGGTCACCGCCGCCGGTCCGAACGACGTGCGACGATATCAAGACGGCTTTCGGCTGGCATATCAATCAGAGGCGCCGGTGAACTGGTGCCCGGAGCTGGGCACGGTGCTGGCCAACGAAGAAGTGATCGGCGGGCTGAGCGAGCGCGGCGGGCATCCGGTGATGCGGATTCCGCTGCGGCAATGGATGCTGCGGATCACGGCCTATGCCGACCGCCTTGAGCAGAACCTGGAAGGCGTCAACTGGCCCGAGAGCATCAAGGCCCTGCAGCGCAATTGGATCGGCCGCAGCACCGGCGCCGAGGTCGATTTTTTCATCGGCAGCCAAAGCGGCGTGCAAGGCCAACCATCGGGACAGGAGTACAACGCCTGGCGCGCCGCACGGGCTGCCGCGGGCGTCTTTGAGCGTACGCCCGGCGACAACGTGATCCGCATTTACACGACGCGGCCCGACACGCTTTACGGGGCGACCTATATGGTGCTAGCGCCCGAGCATCCGGCCGTTGCCAGGCTGACACGACCCGCGCAGGCCGACGCGGTGCGAGCCTATTGTGAGCGGGCGGCGCGCAAGAGCGATCTGGACCGCACCGACCTGGCCAAAGAGAAGACCGGTGTGTTCACCGGTTCTTTCGCCGCCAATCCCGTCAACAACCGCCCGGTGCCGGTGTGGGTTGCCGACTACGTGTTGGCCAGTTACGGCACCGGTGCGATCATGGCCGTGCCGGCCCACGACTCGCGCGACTTCGAGTTTGCCATGGCCTTCGATCTGAAAATCGTGCCGGTCGTCGATCCGGGAGACGCGCCGGGCGTCGATCGCGAGGCAGTGCTGGCCGGCAAGGCGGTATTCACCGGCGACGGCACGGCGATCAACTCGGGACCGTACGAGGGACTGTCGACCGCCGAATTCAAACAGCGCATCGCAGCCGACCTGTCCGCTCGCGGGCAAGGCCGACCGGCCGTCAACTACAAGCTGCGCGACTGGCTGTTCAGCCGACAGCACTACTGGGGG
>CAZUPX010000320.1:0-1538 GCA_964622155.1 uncultured Planctomycetaceae bacterium
GGACCTATGCGCCGCGACGATCGGACTTAATGCCTCGGCCATACGGGCGAAGACTCCGGCCCAATCGCCGCCGTCCTGTCGAAATAGCCGTGCGGTTGGATACCAGGGGCTGTCGTCGCGGCCCCATAGCCAACGCCATTCGCTGGCCGTGGGCAGCGCGATCCACACATTCACGCCCAATCCGCCCGCCAAATGTGCCACGGACGTATCGCACGTGATGATCAAATCCAGATTATTCATGATCGCCGCGGTGTCCATGAATGCACCGCCCGAGGCGTCCATGTTGCTACCCAAACTGACAACCTCAAAGCGATCACCGAGTGTCTCCAGCTCCGCGGCGCCTTCGTTCTTTTGCAAACTGATCAGTGTTACACCGCCAAGGCGCGCTAGCGGCTCGAGTGAAATGAGCGGAAATGACCGCTCGTCAGTGTTCCAAACACTCCGCCCGTGCCAGTGGATGCCGATTTTGAAATCGTCGTACACCTGCAGCCGCCGGCGCCAACGGTCAACGAGCTCGCGATTCGCGGAAAGGTAGGGAACGCTCGCAGGGATCGTCCCCAGCGACGTGTTGAAGATGCCGGGCAGACTTGTCAGTGCCGCCTGCCACTGGCACGGCGGGTTCACGCTCGCACCCAGCGGGCGGAGTTGCTCGAATCCGGACTCTTGCAGCAACGGAATTAAACCCGGCGCGACTTCCAAGAACACGTCGGCCCCACGTTCGACAACCAGCGGCGCGTAACGCACAAACTGCAACGTATCGCCCAGGCCCCACTTTCCGTGCAGCACGATCCGCTGACCTTTCAAGTATTCTCCATGCCAAACAGGTTCCTGATGGGCCGGACCGGGCACATGGGCCGCGGTCCACCGTTCAAACTCCGGCCATCCGCGCTGAAAGTCTCCGCTGGCCAGTCGTGCTGCGGGCCGGTGGTAGCCGGCTGCTTCGTGCTCGGGGTCCAGCGCAAGTGCTCGGTCGTAGTAGGAGACCGCTTCGACAAAACGTCCTTGACGATGCAGGACAAGCCCAAGGTTGAAATGCGCTTCGATGTTCTGAGGCGCAAGCGCGGCTAGCGACCGGTACGGGACCTCCGCTGCTTCGTAACTCTTTTGAACAAGCAATGCCGTCCCCAGGTTTGTCAGGGCCTCGATGTGCTGGGGATTGATGTGCAAGGCGCGTTGGTAGCAAGCGACGGCCTCGGATAATTTGCCTTGCTGTTGGCGAACGTTGCCCAGGTTGTTATGCGCAAGCGCCATGTCAGGTCGCAACAAAACTGCATGCTCGTAGGCGTCCGCCGCCTCATCCAGTTGCGCCAACTTTTGCAGCGCAATCCCCAGGTTATAGTGCGCCTCGGCGAAGTCGGCCTTCGCCACGATGGCTTGTCGATACCTGGCAACCGCCAACTCGGGCTGGCCCTGAGCGACGAGTGCCGTTCCCCAGTTGTAGTGAGCCTCGGCGTAGTTGGACCGGATGTCGAGGGCCCGATGGTATGATGCGATCGCCTCGTCGAGTTTTCCTTGTGCCTGATAAAGGCTGCCGAGAC
>CAZUPX010000321.1:0-1616 GCA_964622155.1 uncultured Planctomycetaceae bacterium
GTATTCCTGTGCCGGAAGTGAATTGGGCGCGGCTTGAATTGAGGGAGAACTTGATGGTTGAAACGACTCCTACCATAACGGAAGACGAGGTGTTGAAACGCATCACGGTGGATCCGGCCATCTTCGGTGGCAAACCGATCATCCGCGGCCTGCGAATCGCGGTTGAGCATGTGCTCGCGATGCTGGCGGCCGGCGACACGCCCGAGAAACTGCTCGCCGAGTATCCCTTTTTAGAGCCGGCCGACATCCAAGCCTGCATGGCGTACGCGCACCGGTCGCTCTGTGGCGAACAAATCCATGACCGGATTGCGAGGGCAAAGGCGTCGTGAAGTTCCTGCTCGACGTATGCGCGTCGTCTCGCTCGCTGACCGCCTTTCTCGTCGCTCAGGGACATGACGTAGTGTCGGCGTTGGCCATTGACCCATCCACCAGCGACGAGCGCCTTCTTGCATTGGCCTTCCAAGACGATCGCGTTCTCCTTACCGAGGACAAGGACTTCGGCCAGCTTATCTTTGTCCGAGGCCATCCGCACGGGCCGCTGGTGCGAGTCGTCGAACTTTCCGTTGACGAACAAGTGCGAGCGGTCGGCGAACTGTTGGAACAGCACCTTCACGAGCTTACCGGGCCGGTGATTGTCACCGTCACGCGGGGCCGAGTCCGGATTCGCCGTCGCAATGGATGACGTTCAGAGAGAACTGGTGGCACCACTCGTTTATCGAGCGAAATTCTTCCGCGACCGAGATTGAGTCACTGCGGCAGGATGTCGAACGACTCACGCACGCCGATCCGCGGGCCAGCTCCATCGAGTTTGGGCGGCAGCGGCTGGTGCTCGCGAAACTCGATCAGTCTTTGCCGTAGAACCGCCGCACAGCGTTGACCACCAGGCGATCGGTCAAGGGAGCTCAATATAAGCTAGATGCCTATCCGGCTATAGGCTACAACCGGAGCCGTCGCCCACTCGGCAGGCGGCCAAAAAAAATTCTTGCATTGGCTCGTCCATCGGTCTAGAATCGCGGTTGCGAATTGAGGCGACAGCGCTCCAAGGCGGTCTTTGGACACCCGTGCCGGGGAGGAAGCTAATGAATCGCAGCCTTCGTTCGGTCGCTCAACTGCTGATTGCCGCGGCCTGCTCGGTGCCCGCCTTCGGCGCCATGGTGCAGACCTACCAGGCCACCGGGAATCTTGATCTGGAGATCTCGGCCGTCAGCAATCTTGCTGGTCAGCTTCCCGCGATGGCGGGAACGTTCACGCTGTCGCATCCCCCTGGTGGCCTTGTACAGAAGGCCTATGTATACAGCGCGGACTGGGCGAACAATACCAGTCTGAACCTCGCCTTCGGAAACGCGCCGAACCCGCCGGTGCTCGGCGCGACTCCGTTTCAAAGCGACACGTCGACCGTCATCAATCAACTGTTCGGGTATCGATGGGACGTAACACAATTCATCGCGCCGGTACCTCAGTCGTACAACTTCACGATCGGATACGGAATTCCGATGGGAACGCAAGGCAACATGATCGCCGGCGCCGCATTGGTCGTCGTGTGGCAAGACCCGCTTGCGCCGGTTTCGACGGTTACCATTCTGGACGGCGCGGTCCAGGTCGGCGAGTACACGCCG
>CAZUPX010000322.1:0-3520 GCA_964622155.1 uncultured Planctomycetaceae bacterium
CCGAGGGCCGGCGCCATATCGATTACCGGCGAACCAGGGCTTCTTGCAATGCGCCAAGGGTCTCGCCTGGTGCTTGAAGGAGCTGGATAAGCGCGAGATGGCGGCGGAGGTGGTAGCCGTGGCGCTGCAGTGCGATCCGAGCGACCCGCTCGGCGTCAGGTCGTTGCTGGATTCCGGCCCCGCCAAGTAACACTACTCCGACCGTGCCAAGCGGATCGGCTATTTCGAGTTGCCGGGCACTAGTTCGTTCGTGCCCGGCTTCAGATAGGGCGACTTTCCGGTGAATTCAATCTTGGCTTTGATGCGCTCTTCCCTAGCCAGTTGTTCGAAGAGGTCCAACGTGGCGGGATCGCGGATTTGATCGATAGTCTCGGTCCATTGCTTGCTGCCCGGCTTGATCCCTGTGACGCGGATCAAATGGACCCCGAACGGGGTCAGCACGGGCTTACTGATCTTGCCTTCATCCAGGTTGAACGCAACTTTGGAAAAAATGTCGACCATAACACCGAAACGGGGAAAGAAACCAAGGTCGCCCCCGCGATTTCGGCTGGGTCCGGCCGAGAATTTTTCGACGGCCTGCTCGAAAGTCATTTTGCCCGTTTCGATATCCGAGCGGATCTGTTCGGCTCGTTCGATCAACTGTTTGTTGGTCTCGCCAGGGCGAGAGGGCCGCAACAGGATGTGGCTGGCACGGACCAGGGTGCCGTCGTAGTTCTGGTGGTGTCGCTTGAAATAGGACTCCAGCGATGCGGTCAAATGGGTGTCCACGTAGCGCTCCCACCCGATATTCCACGTGAAATCATGGCGCAGCGCGTCGACAGGGATGTTTTGCCGGGCAGCGTATTGTTCCAATGTCGTCTTGCGCGCTTCGGCTTGTGCCTTGAGATCGGCGATGGCCTTTTCGACCTCCGCCTTCTTGACGTACTGCTCGTCGCGCGTCAACACAGCTTCGCCGAGCCGCCGCGTGATCAGTTGCCGCAACGCGTCGGCCCTGAGGTGGCCGGCTTCATCCGGAGTCAGTTGTCGGCCGCCGATGAGCCTGACAGCCATTGCGTCGACCTCGCCGACGTAGATCGGGTTGCCATTGACCGTGGCCGCGACCTGGAAGTCGGTCGATCCCGCCGATGGCGACTGATCCTTGGCCACTGCCCAGGTCGCCGGCCATGCGCAAATCGCCGTCAGGAAGCTGAGACGAATGAAACTCAGAATCGCGTACATAGACAGGTCCGCACCGATTGCTCGAAACCAAGGAAGTTGGTGGATTACGGCAGGCTCAAATCGCGGAACTCGTAGTCGACGTTCAGTTCCAGAATCGTGATCGGAGTGCGATACACAAAGTCGAGCTTTTCGGGACCGTCCTTGAGATCGAAGTAATAATTGAGCCCCACTTCATCCTTGGTCTGCCGCGTCTGCTCGAACCCGCCCGGCTCGAATCGCTCACCGGCGGCGTTCTGAAAAAACGTCTCATTCTCCAGGATCCACCCGCGATGCGACTCCAGAGCGCCCGACGGTTCGTCGAACTTGACGCGCAGCGCCACTTCCCACACCTGGTTGTTCTTTCGCACCTGGTCGATCGTGACCGTGGCTCCCGCTTGGCGCCGTTCGACCCGCTCGGGCCGGACATTGCGTGCCGCGGGGGTCAGGTGGCTAAAGCGAAAATCGTGTGCTTGCCCGGCCACCAACGCCATGAGCCTACCCTTGAGCGAACGGATTTTTCCGATCTTCCGACCGGGAAGCGTCAGCGGAATGTCCAGTTCGGCGGCCGAAACTCCCTCGCGAATCGGAGCCTCGGGCTCCGCGTCGGCGCTGGTCACCTCGATCGGATTGCCGTCGTCCCCGATCGCCGTGACCTGTCCCAGCGGCTGCAAGATGGCAATCGGCTGCAATCGCGGCTCCCATGTCACTTCCATAAAGAATTTCAAGGCCTGCGAGTTTTCATTTCGCAGGTCGCGCATGGCCTCGAAGCGGAGCGGCTCCAGCCGAAGCGGGCCAACGTAAACAGCACGCCCGCTGCGCGGGGCCGTGTCGGGCGGTCGACTCACGACAAACGCACCCCGCTGGCCGGTGAAACCGTAGAGTGTCAGTTCGGCCTGGTCGAGAACGTTGTCGAGCGCTCGCCAAAATGGCGTCTTGTCGAAATCGGCCTTGATCTTGACGTCGGACTTCTCCTCGCCAAATGCCGCTCGGTGATCGACGATCGGATTGCCGGTCTGTTTGGCGATCGCCGCCAGAGCATCGGCCAACGAGAGGTCGTCTCCTTTGAGCGTCACGGCAGTCGGTTCGGCCGCGTCGGCGGCCTGTGCCAATAGAAGCTTTTGCTGAATCCGCGTGACACGCTGGGCAACCTCTGCGGGCGTCCGGTCGCCGACGGCCGGCAGCAGCGGCAACGCCGCCGCACCCATCGCCAGCAGCTTCCGTTCGGCGTCGTCGCGCTGACCCAGCTCTCGGGCGTCAAGTTGAGCGACAAGCCGCGCCACTTCGTCGGCCAGCGCCGTCTTGGCCGCCGCGTCGTCGGCGCCGGCCAGCACACTCGCGATGTACAATACCAGACCAATCACGCCGGCTGCTTTCCAAAAAGGTGCCAAGAAGGGTCCACTTCGCCGAGTGCCGTACTTGCGCTTCGCAAACATCCTCACGAGGCGCAAGCATGACGCCCAGAGATCATACTTGGATTTTATGCCTCGGGACGATTGGCCGCCAGTCGGTGCCCGCATGAAGTGCACACCGACGCGTCTTACGCCGCGATTATGACGATTGGCCGCATAAATCGGACACCCGGCCGAAATCGCGGTGTAAACCCCTCGATGTCACCGCGAAGCCGGACAGGCCAACGCCTCTTTCAATCCTAAGCTTTCAGGGAGTCATGTTTTCGGTGCCGTGTCCGCGCGAGCGCGAATGTGCGTTTGAAGACAATTTAATTTCAAATCATCATGATGTCTCGATTGTCTTCGCTGATGCTGGCCGCCATGACTCTGGCCGCTCTCGCCGCTCCGGCTTCAGCCGAGCGGCAGCGTTTCACGATGCTCGTTGACATCGACGGGCGTGAGATCGAAGGGATGCCACTGGCCTGGTCCAACGAGCGCGTGTATTTGCTGGGCCGCGACGGTCGCTTGTGGAACTTTCAGCCCGGCAAGACCAGCAACTATCGCAAGACGAGCTCCTACTTCGCCAGCTACTCGGCGGCCGAAATGCGCGCGGCGATGGAGCGCGAGCTTGGCGGCCGGCTGGAAGTGACCGGCACCGGGCATTATCTGGTCGCGCATCCGCGCGGCTACGGATCGCATTGGGCCCAGCGGTTCGAGGACCTGTATCGCTCATGTGTCAGCTACTTCACGCGGCGAGACCTGCGGGTGCACGAGCCCGAGTTTCCGCTGGTAGCCGTTGTCTGGCAGCGGCACGAGGACTTCATGCACTATGCGGCCAGCGTCGGCACGAACGTGCGCTCCGACGTCCTGGGCTTTTATTCGCCGATGACCAACCGCGTTCTGCTGTACGATCAGGGCAACGGCGGCGGCAACCA
>CAZUPX010000323.1:0-1531 GCA_964622155.1 uncultured Planctomycetaceae bacterium
TCGGTGACGACGATGCTCGCCCCCTCCCCGCCGTTGCGGATGATGCCGCTGAGCGTAACTGGGCCGGTAAAGTTGCTCACCGTGTTGCCCAAGTCATCCTTGGCCGTGACCGCGGCGACGAACGGTTGGCCGACAATTTGCGGCGAAGGCACGAGACTCCACTCAAAATGGTCGAGGCCGCGCGTGGTGAACTGCCAGACCGGGCCGACGGTCTGCGCGGCGCGGCGGGCGACGATCTGCCAATAATACGTCGTGGCCGGCATAAGCGGTGGCAGGTCCCAACTTGGAGTCGTGGTGCTGCCGAGCAGTTGTGCCGGACCGGGCGCCAGGTTGGTGCCGAAATAAATGTCGAAAGTCGTCAGCGCGCCGGAGGTGTAGTCGAGCCGGATGTTGTCCAGATGCAGGTTGAAAAAGTTGAGGCTGTCCTCCTGCACGAAGGCGATGCGAATGGTCTGGCCGATGAAGGCATTCAAACTGGCGCTGCGCTCGACCCAATCGGTGAGCGCGGGATCGCCCGGGTTGGTGGCGTAGGCCAGGGCGAGCAACGCGTTGTTCATCGAGCGAATCTCAACGCGAAAGGCCTGGTTGGTGGCGAAGGTCCCGGCGAAATTGCGGATGCGATGCGCCCAGCGCAACGTCACGGCCTGTGCGCCGGCGGGAACGGCGACGTCTTGGAAAATGGCCCGACGACCCGGCCCGGTCTGGTCGGTCAGCGCGCTGAACGCACCCGCAAACGGCGCGACAGGCGCGTCGCCACTGGCGGGACTGAAGGTGCCGTCGTTAATGACGAAGTCGCCGTTGCCGGTGAGTTCCTTGGTCCAGCCCGTAAAATCGCCGGTCTCGAAGCCGCCATTGACGATCAGGTCGCCATCAACGGTGCTCCAGGCCAAGTCGGTGTTCGCCGCGATGTTGATGGCCAGATGCGGCGGGATGGGCTTCGATGGAACGGGCGGACTTTCGTCATCGAACACAGTCATCGCCGATGAGCCACTGGCAAAGCCGGGTGCTGACGCCGTGACGCTGACCGTTTGCGGCCCGTCCAGCGCCGGGTCGTCCACGACCGTGAGATTGAAATTAGCGGAGGTCTGGCCGGCCAGGATCGTGACTGTGGGCGGCACGGTGAGTTCGGTCGTGTCGTCAGAGTCGAGGCTGACGACGAGGTTGCTGGTCAGCGTGCCGGCGATGCGGACGCGGCCAGCATTGGGCGACGTGCCCTGGCCCTCGCGCACCGAGGCGGGGAGGATCACGGTGAGGTTGGTCGCCTCGTTGTCGGTCACGATCACCGTGGTCGCGCCGTCGGCCCAGTTTTGCACGTGGGCGGTGATGGTCGCCGTCTGCGTGCTGTCAATCTCGGTGTCGTCCACGACCGTGACATTGAAGGGTGCCATCACCTGACCGGCTGTGATGGTTACGGAAGGCGGCACTTGGATTTCCGACGTGTCTGATGAACTGAGCATGACCGTCACGTTCTTGGCGGGCGCGGCGCTGACGCTGACGACGGCGGAATAGCTGCCGATGCCCTCGGCCACGG
>CAZUPX010000324.1:0-3032 GCA_964622155.1 uncultured Planctomycetaceae bacterium
TGATCGTCGACGATGACGAGGCCATGACCGACGTGCTCAGCATTCGGCTGAGCCGCCAGGGCTTTGACACCACTGTGGCCGATAACGGGCAATTGGCCCTCACGATGGCGCGCACGGACAAGCCCAGCATTATTCTGCTCGACCTGCGGCTGCCGGATATCGACGGCTTCGAATTGTGTCAACAACTGGTCGATGACGAAGCGACGTCCGAGATTCCGGTAATCATCGTCAGTGGGCTGGAAGAGCCCGACGTGATCCGCCGCTCCCGCGCGGCTGGTTGCCTGTACTACGTCCGCAAGCCGTATGACCCCAACGCCCTGCTGACGTTGATCGAGCAAGCGATCGAAGAATCCGAGCAGGGCTAACTAACCGATCGGGTTCTCGACTGAGCGATGGGTGGCTGGGGCTGAGCGCAGCGGTGCCCCAGCCGAATTGTGGGCACCTTCTCCCTTAACCGACGCTCGACGTGTACGGCGATCGGTGAGCTAGAGCGTTGCGTGTGTTTTCGTCACGTGCCGAGCGTAAGCCAAATTGAACGCTTGTTCCCGCGCCTACTGGGGCACCGCTGCGCTCAGCCCCAGCCACCCCGCCACCCCGCCGCAAGCAGTGCAACCCCAACGCGCTCCTGACGCTGATTCAACAGGCACCCGTGCGATGTCGCGGCCTGTTGAATCAACAGGCTACAAACCGCCAATCGCCGCTCCCTTTCTCACAGGAAGTCCCGGCACCAGGACGGACCGTTCTTGCATGGGCGAATTGTCGTGGACCAGCACGCGCTGGGGCCCCACGAAATAGGTATGCCAATCGTCGACGACAAGGTTGTAAGCCTCCGTGGGGGCCGCGTCCTCGTGGCTGTCGATGGTCAGTGCCCCATCGACGCTGTGCAGCCTCTCGCCGATCTTCAGGTCCTTGGCCACTTTCCATCCGCTGCCCACGACCCAAATCGGATGGCCGCGCGTCGCCTGCAGTGAGCCCGCTCCGAGCCCGATTCGAACCATCGGCATGGCCGGCCGGATCGTCGTCTGCTGAACGGTCTTGAAGGCCAGCTCGCCCGAATCGGGGTTCTGGGCCAAGACCCGGTCGCCGATCTTGATTCTTTCGATTGTGGTCGGGCCAGACATCGTGACGACGGGCGTGCCGGCCGGGAAACACGAGTGCCGCGGCGCCGGCTGGACCTGAATGGTCTGACTCCAATACCGTGGCCGGTCTCGATAGGTTGTCGAATACCACCCGTTTTGATCGTCCCACTCTTTCTCGCACGCTTCGCGGTCCTCGACGTTCTGCAAACCGCTCTCGCGCAGGGCGACCTGTACGTTTTGCTTCACCTCGCTTGCGCGTCGAGCGTACTGGCTGATGGCGATCCTCAATTGGCCGAGTTCGCCCTCCGAGAGGAGGGGGGCCGAGGTTGCGGTGATCGAGCGAGACAATTTGCGGTTCTCGTGGCGAATGACGAACGTCGGCAGGCCGGCACCGGGTTCGGCCTGCTCGATCTCCACACTGCCAGGAAACGCGTCGATGAGCTGCGGCACGTAGGTGTACTTGGGGCGTTTCTTCAATTCGTCGATCGCCAGCATGCGAGTCGCCTTTGACTTGCCTTCAGTCGCCCAGCGCACCAGCGTGGCGGTGGCATCGGGGTGCTGAATGTGTCCGACGGTCTGGATCAGCAGCCGGTTGTGCTTTCCGCGGACTGGGCCCTCGACATCATCCGCGAAGACCATCTCCAGTGCGGGGATTGCCGTGGCGTCGTCGAGGCTGTCCAAGCGGGCCAGGCAACTGCTGCGGTCGGCCGCGGGACCCATCTCGATGGTCCTCCGCCAACGCGTGATCTTGGGGCGCCAGCGTCGCAGATCTTGGATCTTCCGGGCTTCGCGCTTCTTCTCTTGTTCGATCTGCGCCGCAGTGAGCGATCGACCGTGGTGCAGCTTCAGGCGCAGCGCCGCGCTGGCCTGCAGATCATTGGCGTCGTATGCGAGCACCTTGGTCCAGTGCAGCCGCTCCTCGTCAGTCAACTTCTTTTCACGGCACCATTTGGCTAGCGCCCGATGATTGTCAGCCGTATCCACCAGTGCGTCCCGCCTCTTGCGATACTCGATCATCCGGGCATCACGCCGCACATAGTCTGGAAGGTCGTCGATGTGCAGCCAGGCGCCGTGCCACTGCACGAATCCCGCCTGCCAACGCGCGGATGCAAAATTCGGATCACTGGCAAGCGCCTGATCCAAGAGCGATTGGCGATCAACGGCCGAGCCGTCGACTTCCGCCTGGATCACCAGGCGCACCAGGTCCTTGCACGTATTGCGATCACCGCTGCCTGGAGTGTTCGCGGCTAAAAGAATCGGGAGGGGCACAAGCGAAATGCCCGCGCAAAACGCGCTCCACGTACCGAGATGCAGCGACCTCATGGCACGTCCTCACACTGTTCCGTTGCATGCCCCTCTAACGGCATTGTGCCACAGGTCACACAAAGGGTCAATCAAACTACCGGCCGTCGTGAGTCGGCGTCAACCGAACGGCCTCTCAACCACGGTGGCCTTGTTGATCGTGACCGGTTTGACAGGCCGGTCTTGCGCGCCAGTTTGCACGGCGCCGATCTTTTTCACCACCGCCAGGCTGTCGGCGTCGGCCGTGCGGCCGAATGCCGTGTACTGGCCGTCCAGGTGCGCCACTTTCTCCCTTCCTTGTCCCTTTTTCTTCCCTCTCAGTTCGGCCACGGATTGTCATGGAAACCAAGACCTGGATCAAGCCTTGCGGTGCGGCGGTTCGTATTTTGCGAACTTTTGGCTTGCATGTTCGTATTTTGCGAAATACAATGCTGATGGATGCCGACACAGGAATTCGAGGCAGCATTGGATGCGGGTGATTTCCAAGTCTCGGCTGCGGCAGTTTTGGGCACTCGTCGAGGGGCGAAATGCAGAGGGGCCGCTGCGAGCGTGGTATACACACGTCAACAGCAAGACGGTTTCGTGGCGGACCTGGTGTGAGCGTCTCGATTGTGGGTGGAAAATTTGGTCTGCTGGAGGGGTGGTGGAGGA
>CAZUPX010000325.1:0-2334 GCA_964622155.1 uncultured Planctomycetaceae bacterium
GCCGGCGAAGTCCATCGCCACCGAGCGGACGAACTGGTGGCCGGGGGTGTAGGCGTTGACGCGGAACTCAGCGCCCTGGGCCACGCCCGCGGCGTTGTAACGCTGAGCGTAAACGCCATCGGCGCCGCCGTCCTGGCCAAAACTTCCCCAGGCCACGACAAAGTCGCCATCCGCGTCCATCGCCACCGAAGCATTGAACTGTGCCTGGGTGGTGTGGGTATTAACCTGAAACTCGCTCCCCTGGGCCACGCCGGCGGCATTGTACCGCTGGGCGTAAACGCCGAAACCACTTGCGTCCTGCATGTGGCTTTGCCAGGCCACGACAAAATCGCCATCCGCGTCCATCGCCACCGCGGGATTCTCTTGAATGCTGGTGGTGTAGGTATTGACCCGAAACTCGCTCCCCTGGGCCACGCCCCCCGAGTTGTAACGCTGAGCGTAAACGCCATAGCTGCTGCCGTCCTGGCCGTCGCTTGTCCAGGCCACGACAAAATCTCCATCCGCGTCCATCGCCACCGCCGCGTCGATCTGGCCACTGGTGGTGTAGGTATTGACCTGAAACTCGCTCCCTTGGGCCACGCCGGCCGCGTTGTACCGCTGGGCGTAAACGCCGCCGCTGCTGCCATCCTGGCCGCTACTGGTCCAAACGACGACATAGTTGCCGGCGGCATCTGTCGCCACCGCGTTGCCGGCGGCTTCGGACGCCACCACTGAAAGGTATTGATCGGAAGTCGTATAAGTGTTGACCGCAAACTCAATGCCGCCAGGGGGGACGACCCGCTGGAGCGTGACGTCGTTGCCCGTGCCGCCGGTGTAGCTGACCGTGAACGTCATGGCACCGATTGTGGTGGTGGCGCCTTCGGCCAGGCCGGCAAAACTGCCGCTGACCGCGTCGGCGCCGTCGTTGTTGATGAGGGTAAACGTCTGGCTGACGGAGGGAACGAAGCCGTTATTGAGGTTGGCACCCAAGGTGGCGCCGTTGAGGCTCACCGTGCCGGTTACGTCGACCAACGAGTTGGTCTGCGGGTTGATGAGCGAGATATCGTCGACAACGATGCCGAACGATTGGCCCCAATCCATGTCATCTCCGCCGCAATTACCGATGATGGCCCAGCCGCTGATGGCCGACATGTTCATGCCGCTCAGGCAATCCTGCGCGTTGGTGCCCAGGGCCATGAGATTGAGCGATAGGGTCGTATAAGTGCTGGTGTTGAGAGAGCTGTAGGAGAAGTCGTACTTATACATCGTGCCGTCGACGTCCATCAAGGCGATAAGAAAATCCGGGGTGGAAACGCCAGAGAGTGCCTTGGCAACGACCTGGATCCGCTCCATTCCTCGCATGTCAATCGGACTGGCGGTGTTTCCCAGGTCGAAGACTGCCCCGAGTTCTATTGCGACCGAGCTCACTGTCAGCGCACCGCCAGACTGGGTGATATTTCCGTAAAACGTTCCCAACGCAGCCGGGGTGATGAAGCCCGTCCGCCAGGGGTTGACCTCGGTCGTCAACGCAAGGGGCGGAGCAGCGCCGTTGAAGTCCTGGAGCGTGATCGGCGACGAGGGATTGCCGTTGATGTCGATCCGCAGCGTCGAAGTTGAGTCGAGCGTGAAGTTCCCGGTGCTCATCGTGTCGACCGTGGCGGGCATCGGCACGATGCCGGTCGGCGCCGGCGGGGTCAAGTTGACTGTGGTCGCCCCCGGCGACACCTGCTGGTTCGAGATCGAGTTGTAGAACTGAGCCAACTGGGTTGAAAAACCAGGCTCGAACGTGGCGCCCGGATCGATAACGGGGTCGGTGGTGTTCATCGCGCCTTCCACAAGCACGTTGCCGGCGATGTTGTAGCCAACCGCATTGCCGCTGATGTTTGGGCGATCCAAGACAAGGTGCGATTGCGTGGCGGTCGAAAACGGCTGTTCGATTTTGACGCCGGTTTCGTAGCCGGTGACCGAGAGCCCGAGGCCCAGCACCAGGCTGGTCTCCGGCGCGCTCGACGAATTGGTCGCCAGAATGCCAACCGAGCCGGCCTCGCCGGTGCCCGGTCCGTTCAGAACGATGCCCCCGCCGAAAATGGGATACGCGCCCAGGGAATTGGGAAACGAGTACACGGGGGCCAGCGTAGAGTCCAGGATCTTGACCCCGATATGGGCGTTATTAATGGTGTTGGTGCTATAGCGCGTGGCGTAGGAGTGAACGATTTGCAGCCCCACGGCGCTATTGCCGGGCTGGAAATTGAGCGTATTGGCCTTCACGTGGTTGAGGAAATCGACGTATTCGTTGTCGATGCCGATCGTGACCGCGTTGTTGACCGTGGTGAAGGTGATGCCGGTGCGATTGCG
>CAZUPX010000326.1:0-2402 GCA_964622155.1 uncultured Planctomycetaceae bacterium
TGCAAACGGTGTTCACCGCCGCCGACACGAATCACAATCGCTACCTTAGCAAGCGTGAGTTCGAGAACGCGGACTCGGCACTGGTCAGTGTGGTGAATGACTGGGGTCGCCAGGGTTTGATTGGCAAGCCCAAACGCCAGAACAAAACGGACAACGGCCAATCGAAAGAGACATCTGCCGATGTGCTTGGTGTCAGGTTGGCAAAAAACAACCGCATCAGCCAACCGGAGTTCGCGATCTACGTCCATGCGGTGGTCGAACAGGCCGACCAGGATTGGCGCGCAGCGCGGGCCACGGCCGACGCCCAACGAAAACTATTGAGCCAATATCGTTCGTACTACCAGCCTCATCGCGGAAGAGTGCGTTACCCTCAACCCTGATGGACCGCATCGTCGATGAAGCTTCGCTGTGTCATCCTTTCGTTGGCGGCCGCCGCGTGGATTGCTCCAGCTTTCGAGGCCGACTCCCAAGCCAAAGAGTCGCTGGACGATGTTCGACAGGATCTGGCCGCGAAGCGGGCCGTGCTGGTCGATGTACGCGAACAGAAAGAATGGGACCGTGGCCACTTGCAGGATGCCCAGTTGGTTCCCCTTAGCCAGTTGAATCGCTCAGTCGGCGATGCGACGTTCAAGGAAGAGTTGGCCAAGCGAGTACCCAAGGACCGAATCGTCTATTGCCATTGCGCCAAGGGTGTCAGAGCGGCCATGGCCGGCGACGTCTTGAAAAAGCTCGGCTACGATGTTCGGCCGCTGAAAGCCGGGTTCGACGAGCTCCGCGAAGCAGGGTTTCCGGTCGCCAAACAGGCCACCCCAAAGCCCTGAGGGCGCTTTTGGTCTGTTCTGCTCCGCCGACGCCTTCGGTGGCCATCGAAGGTCCATCGGGGTTGCGGTCGCGGCTTCCTTGCCCAGCCTTCCCCGCCTTCGCTGCTCGCATTGACACCAGCGGGGTGCCCCGATATTCTCCCACCCGCCGAATGCCCTGCGCGCGGAGGCGTGACGTGCGGGCGGCCAAGGAAGGTATGACGCGATGCAGGGACTGGTTCTAGCGTATTGGGCGGTTGCGCTGGCGGCCATCTTTACGTCCGCGCTTCTGGCATGGCAAACCTGGGAGCATCGGCGGTACGTGCGCAGCCGCGTTCGCCATCCCAGCATCACTCCCTGCAAAGGTCGCGTGGCGCTATTCGTTCCATGCAAAGGCGCGGACCCTGATCTGGAAGCGAACCTTCGCCCGCTGTTTGAGCAAGACCACGACAACTACGAGTTGATCGTCGTGGTGGAGAGTTTGGCTGATGCGGCTTGCTCGGTCATCGATCGATTGTTTGGCCAATATCCGCACCACAAGGCAAAGCTGGTCGTGGCCGGGATCACAGCCACGCACGGTCAAAAGGTTCACAATTTGCTGGCGGCCACTGCCGATTTGTCCCCCGACATTCGTATCTTGGCGTTTGTCGACGACGACGTGCGACCACCCAGCTATTGGTTGCGGATGCTGACTCAACGGCTCAACGAATACGTCGCCTCAACGGGCTATCGCTGGTTCGTGCCGGAACGATCGACGTTTGCAAACTGTTTGCTGTCGAGCGTCAATGCCGCGGTCATCCCGATCATGTTTCCGGGATATCACCACAAGGTCTGGGGCGGCTCTTGGGCGATTCGGCGCGAGATGTTTGACGCGGCTGGAGTGCGCGAAGCGTGGCAGAACACGCTCAGCGATGATCTGGTGGCCGGCAACGCCCTGGCGCGGTTGCGGCGTCGCATTTCCGTCGAGCCGGCCTGCATTCTCCCCTCGCCGGTCGACATGAGTCTGGGCGCCGTGTTCTCTTTTGTCCGGCGGCAGTACACAATTGGCCGTTTCTATTCGCCCCTCCTCTGGACGGTGATGCTCCTCTACAGTTCCGCGATGCAAGCGGTCTTTTGGGGGACAGCGGTGGCGGCCGCGTGCGGCCTGGCCGGTGGGGCCGCGGGGGCCTGGAAGCTACTGCTGGTCACGACGGCGCTCTATGCTTTGCACGCGTTCCGCGGTCGGCTGCGACAGCAGGCTTCGCGGCCTTTCATGGCAACGCGGTGGAACGAGTTGGCGGCGGCGCGGCGCTTTGATATCTGGCTCGCACCACTGTCGTCGCTAGCGATTTGCTATGCCCTGGTCCGTTCGGCCTTCGGCCGCGTGATCGCTTGGAAAGACATCGAATACGAAATGTGTCGTGACGGCAAGATACGGCGAATTTCACGGCCGCCGTACTCGATCGGCGGCACGGCCGTCGAATCGCCGGTGACCGATGTCAGGCAGCGACTGGCAGCCTGAGCTGTCGGACTTGCAAGGAGTCGAGAGAATAAGGAGTCGGCGATGCGCGTCGTTCTGTGGGACACCCGAAAACTCGACGTCGCCAAGGACTTTGCCGGCGG
>CAZUPX010000327.1:0-1975 GCA_964622155.1 uncultured Planctomycetaceae bacterium
GCTCGTCTTCGGCCTGCCGGCGCCGCTCGTCGTCCTCGGTCTGCGACAACTGGGGGTCGCGGTGGCTTGAGGCATAGATGACTTGCTTCCCGTCGGGCGAGAAATAGCTGCACGTCGTTCGACCGCGGCCCGAGCTGATCAGCCTCGGCTCGCCAGCGGCCAGAGGTTGGCTGTAAATCTGATAGAATGGGTAGCCCCGCGGCACCGCCTGATAAATGATCGTTTTACCATCCGGTGAAAAATATCCTTCGCCGGCCTTCACGAAGCCGGACGTGACCTGGCAAGCATTCCCCAAGTATTGGCTCTCGATGGATTCGGCCGCCGCACATCGGCCACACGCCAGCGCGCCCATGAGGGCCGAAACGACGAACAGCACCGGAGTCTTGAAACGCATGGAATCTTCCTGAGCGGGGCGGGACGAATGATGCAAGTGTTTGCAGCGAGTCTAACACAAGCATTATAACAGGTGCCGACCAGATGGACGAATGACGGCACGCGGCCCCGCGACACCACGCTCCATTTCAAATCTTTCGACGGGATTCATGAAGATTTACACCAAGACGGGTGACCGTGGCGAGACGGGCTTGTTCGGTGGGCCGCGTATCAGCAAGGATGCGCCACGCATCGAGGCTTACGGCACCGTCGACGAGCTTAACAGCGTCCTGGGAATCGTGCGCACTGGAGGGCTTTCTCCATCGATCGACCAACTCGTGAATCGGATTCAAAACGAATTGTTCGATTTGGGCGCTCAGTTGGCGACTCCCGATCCGGCTGCCCATAACGTACCCGTGGTCGGCTCGAGCCAAATTGCTGCACTGGAAGCGGCCATCGACTTACACGACCAAGGACTCGAGCCGCTGAAGACGTTCATTTTGCCCGGTGGCACGTCGGCCGCCGCATATCTGCACCTGGCGCGTACGGTCTGCCGCCGCGCGGAACGGCGCGTCGTGACCCTGATGGGTCAATCGGCCGATCCGATTTCACCGGAAGTAGTCGTTTACCTCAATCGGCTAAGCGACTTGCTGTTCGTTCTGGCCCGCGCGGTCAACCGTGCCGCCGGAAGGGGCGACGTGCCATGGCAAAAGCAGAAGTCGTGACCGATCCTCGTCGGCGCGCCGCGGCGAAAAGCAGCCCGCGCTGAAATTCTGGCCTTTCGTGCGGCCCAACGCGTGGGCGCCTACTTTACGGACCGACCCATGATAGCTAGTCTGGTCTGCGATCAGTAGCGCACTGGCATTTCGAATGGGGCGTCCCTTCGGGCGCTACTGAAGGCGGCGGCGGTTGGTTTTGGCGGGCCGACTATGCCAAGGCGGTATTACGGCGCTCATTCGTTGAAGGGAGAACTTCAATGAGTCGTAGAAAGATGGCTGTTGCAATATGCGCTTTTGCGCTGTTGGCGGGTTGGTGTGGCGTGAGTTGGTCGCAACAAGAGGCCAAAGAGGCCGCGCCGGATGCAGCGGCGGCTCCGGCCCCAGCGCCAAAGCCTCTCGATCGCGGTGACAATGCCTGGGTACTGACCTCTTCGGCGCTGGTGCTGATGATGACCGGTCCCGGTCTGGCGATGTTCTATTGCGGCCTGGTCCGCAAAAAGAACGTGCTGAGCGTGATCATGCAGTGCTTTTTCTTGATGGGGCTGATGAGCATCATTTGGGGGCTTTATGGCTACTCACTCTCATTCGGAGGCACTGATGCCTGGATCGGCAACTCCGACTACGTGTTGATGAAAGGTGTGCAAGCGCAATGGGAAGAGGGAGCCGATGGACAGCCAGGCAAGTCGGTCATTCCGCAGCACACGGCCTACAGCATTCCCATGCTCAGCCACATGCTGTTTCAAGGCATGTTCTTTGTCATCACGCCGGCCCTGATCTGCGGCGCGTTTGCCGAGCGCATGAAATTCAGCACGATGGTTGTCTTCATGATCCTGTGGGGCACTCTTGTCTACTGCCCGTTGGCCCATTGGGTGTGGGGCGGCGGC
>CAZUPX010000328.1:0-5502 GCA_964622155.1 uncultured Planctomycetaceae bacterium
GCGTGTTCGATTCGAGCACCCAAGAAAATTCGGCCTCTTGCATGCCCCACTTGAGCATCGGCTGAATCAGGCCGCCCAGCAGCACCACGCCCAGTCCCCAGCGCTGATACTCGGGAATGACGTTGACGCTGATCACGCGCATTTTTTTGATGGCACGCTTGTTGGTCAGCAGACGAATGAACCCGAACGGCAGCAACCTTCCGCCAATCTGCTTGATGCGCGGATTGTAATCGAGCAAGCCAAACACAACGCCAATCGGCTCGCCGTCGATCTCGGCGAACAGTGCCAGCTCGGGCACGATCAGGTGCCGCAGTCCTTCACCCAGCGCCTTCAGCTCACCGGGCGACAGCGGCACAAAGCCCCACATGCCGCTCAGCGACTGGTTGTACATCTCCAGGAACATGGCCAACTCTTCGCGGAAACGATCCTTTCGCATCGTGCGAACTTTGACGTTGAAGCGCGCCTTGGCTTCCTGGGCGATGAAGAACAGCTTCTTGTCAAGCTTTGAGATCATGTCCACGTGGCCCCAAAACGCATACATGTCCTGCACTTTGCGGAACCCGAAGCTCTCGACCAGCTTCGCGTAATAGGGCTTGTTGTAGGTCATCATGAAGGTGGGAGGCGAGTGGAACCCTTCGAGCAGCAGTCCCAGTTCGTAGTTCGACGATGGATTACACGGCCCGCGAATGGCCTGCATGCCCCGTTCGGCCAGCCAGGCTCGGGCGGCCTCGAACAGGGCGCCTGAGACGGACGGATCGTCGACCGATTCGAAGAACCCAAAGAATCCGCGCTTTTCGATATAACGCCGATTGTGAGTGTGATTCACCAGCGCCAGCACGCGGCCGCAAACCTCGCCATCGCGTAACGCCAAGAATGTCTGGCCTTCGGCGTCGTCGTAGAACGGATGATGGCGGTAGCCCAGCAGGTGGCGGTGCTCCGACAGCAGCGGCGGGATCCAATTCGGGTCCCCCTCGTACAACTTCCACGGGAAATTGACGAATTGCTTCTGCTCTTTCGATGAGCGGACCGGCTTAACGACCAGATTTGGCATACCTGCCTAAGACGGTGCCATGCGACCCCGTGCGTCGGGCGGCGGAGTGGCTCAATCTATCGGCGGCGATTTCGAGCGTCAAGCTGGAAACGCTCGCACGCCGATGTTGGACAAGTGGGCAGAATGCGCTGCGGACGTCGACACGCGCGCTCAGGGCCGCGTTGAATTTGATGATTGCCCGGATGAGTGATAAACTTTAAGGTACGCCGAGATGTCGAGCCGGCGACGAGACGGCACGATCGGCACTGGCGGCGGAGTCTGCCCAGACGGCTTAATGCGATCCCTGCTACAGGGGTCCGCCAGAGCGGCAAGCAAGCCCCCCAAGCACGCACATGGCAAACACGGTCGAACCGACTCACGGAATGCCTATGGATGCCGCCCAACTTGGGCTGGACGGCACGATCGCCGTGTTGCGCAGGATCCTGGCCGAACGCTTCGGCATCACGTGCGGGCCAGATGGCGTGGCTTTGGGTGATCCGCTGTTCGCCATCGGAGTCGGACTCTCGTCGCTCGAGGGCATCGAGTTCTTGTGCGAGATCGAAAGGAACTTCGGCTTGCACTTCAACGATCTCGACTGGTGGGTTTACGAAACGCCCACTCTGATCGCCGTGGCCAACTATCTGATCGAGCTGTCGAAGCGGCAGCATAACGCCGCGAGCTAGAGCACTCGGAGTACAAACGGCATCTTGCCGCTTGGAACATCCAAAAGATTCCACGAGTCGGGTTCGTGACGCGGCAGGATGCCGAACGTACAAACGCGCCGGCTGCAACGTCGCTCAGCGCGGGCGTGACACTCATTCCGGCAATCACGACAGCCGCTACTCGGTCCGCGAGGCTTCGACGATCGGGGCCGCCGCGGGAAGTTCGACGTCGCGCGCAGGCTCGGTGGTGGGCGACGTGGGTGTCTGGCCGCGAGGCTCGCTCATCGAGCGGACAATTTGTCGCAGGTCAGTAGCGCTCAAACGTCGCAGGTTGCTCAACTCGGCCAGCGGTTGCAGGGCTCGCATCGCTCGATTGAAAGCCGGCTCGAATGTCAGGATCTCGGTGACCAGCGTCCGCATCCGACCAAATGACTGTGCAATCTGCGACAACTGCTCTTGGACGTCGGCCATAAGCTCCAGGTTTTCGATCGCCGTGGGCAAGTTTCCGGTCCCCGCCAGGGTGCGATCTTTCAGGTCGATCAACTGCTCGACGCGATCGCGGGCCAATTGCACGCCGGTGCCTTGATCGTCGAGACGCTCGCGAATGGCCACCAGGTTATTGAGAGCTTCCTGCGCTGGCGTCGCGTTGCCGCCGCGGCAAACCAGATCATCCGAAATGCCCATCAAAGCATCGGCGGCCTGCCGGGCGTCGGCCGTCTGGCCGGCCGCTTGCGCCAATTGGCGGCCCATGGCCAGCCACGACTGCATCACATCCTGACTGCGGGCCAGACCTTCGCCGCTCCACAACAGCCAGTTCTTGATGTCCACGAGCGACTCGAGCGTCTGGCGAGCCGCTTCGACGTGGGGCGTCTGCGCGAGCGCCGTCCGCTCGATCTCGATCAATGCTTCCAGATTCTGCTGGGCGGCAGGGCAGGTCTCGTGCGTGGCATTGAGCCGCTCGTGCAGTGCGTCGATCGAAGCCAAAGCGTCGTTAGCCGCGTCGACACGCGTGACGTTATCCACCAGCGCGTCCTGCAGCGTGGCCAGCTTTTCCATGACCGCCAGCGCCCGTTCCGCCCGCTCGGTTTGCTGATTGAGCCGTTCGTGCAACATCGAGATGCGATTGAGCGACTGGCTGGCTTCGTCACTGCGGCGGCCTTGCTCGGCCAATTGTGCCAACAACGTATTGGCGGCGGTTACCGTGCTTCGCTGATCGGCCAGTTCACGCATGCTTGACTCGAGCGCGGCGATCTGATCTTGCATCTGGGCCAGTTGCCGGACGGTGGGCTGCACCACAACGATCCGCATGGCAGTGAGTGCCAGGACCGCCCCCAAAGCCACCAGCGTCCATCG
Source organism: uncultured Planctomycetaceae bacterium (assembly GCA_964622155.1). GTDB lineage: Bacteria > Planctomycetota > Planctomycetia > Pirellulales > PALSA-1355 > CAZUPX01. The sequence continues at coordinate 3,046 of CAZUPX010000328.1, forward strand.
CGACCCGTCCAGACCGAACAGGCGCCAACGATTCTCCGAGTCGGACCAGCCGTTATTGTCGTTAATGCCTAGCAAGGACAGCCTCCGGCAAATAGCTTATGCGTTCGTCGCCTGTTACCCAGTACGCGTCAATGTGGGTATCGGACAAGTGACCGCGACCGATCAATCTTTTCCAGACGTCCTCGCTCAACAGCGACAGCCCTGTCAGCCGGTTCGACGCGGAGGTTTTACCTGGCTGGACCTCGCTCCAATCCACGAATCGACTGCTCACTGTGTGGTCGTTTTGCCACGCCCAGTGGACCGCTAAATGGACTCGACCGTGGCCTCTACGTCGGCAAACCGCAGGCGGTCGCCCTGGCTGACGACGATGGGCCGGCCCTGGGGCAGGCGAAGCCATTTACTTCTCGATCTGCGGAAGATTCCGTTGTGGCCGACTGCCTCAAGCGTCGTCTCCGGTCCTCGACGGCAAAATATGCCGTGAACGCGGCTGAGCGTCGCCGCACCCCCCAGCAAGTCGCGGCCGATGGGCACGCTGCCCAAGTCGAGCGGAATCGTCCAACCGCGCGGACCGACAAGTCGCAAAAGTGCGAAACAATGACCGCAAATCGGGCACGACCGTTGCGAGTAGTCGATCACCAGCGGGCCACCACAACGATCGCAGACGTACACATCTCTCAGCGCGCGGGAACACGCCTCGACCCATTGAGCGCACGTCGGGCGCTCGGGCGGCGGGGAACTGGCGGCGCGGCGAAACAAGCTCTGCAGCTCGGCGCTCAACACGCCGGGAGGATACCCGCCCAGCTTTGGGCGGACGGCCTTCGGCAGCGCCGGGTCGGCAATCCAGCGGCCAGAGCACAGGGCGCGGTCGAACGCCGCGTCATCGTTGGCGGCGGCCGCCGGGTGCACCAGCAGCAAGATCTCGTGAATCAGAATCGCAAGGGCAAACAGATCGGAGGGCATCGTGGGCTCGATCGAACTCCCAACTCGCATCGCCTTGCGCAGCTCGGGCGCCATGTACAATTCGTGCCCCAGGCACGGCGACCGGTAGCCGGCGCCCGCGAAATTGTCGAAATCGATCAGCCAAAACTTAAACAATCCCCCCGATCGGGCGACCAATACGTTCTCCGAGTGGAGATCACCGTGTGCGATCCCCCGGGCGTGAAGCAAGCCCACCGCATGCGACAGCCCCGCCGCAAACGCCAGACCTTCGACCAGCGTGTGCTCAGGCTTCTCGAGGTAACGCTCCAACGACACGCCATCGACCAGCGGCGTGCAAGTGCCGATCATCCCTTGCTCGTCGATCAATCCGGTGGGACTGCACAGCGCCGGGCACAGCGCGTGCAACTGTTTTTGAACGAGGAACCGCTGGCGCTCGCGCGTGTGACGGTTGTTGAAGGCCGCATGAAATATCTTAACGGCATATTTCTCGGCGCTCTTTTCTTCTTCGGCCAGGTAGGTGACACCTTGCCCGCCCGTGGCCAGCAGCCCGTCGACCTTCAATGTGCGGCCGCACGACGAGCGAAACGTAGGTCGAGTAGCCACGGGGCCTCGATTCGCCAGCCGCGTGCGCTTCACGATGTCGGCGATACGGCGCCAGTCGAAGACTCGGCAGACCGTCTCAATCAGCAATCGATACATGGCGTGTTTCTCCCTGGTCGATGGTCGCGTCAGCGCCTTGCTGATCATTTGGGCACACGTGCGAGCCGGGCATGTCGCGGGGTGCACGCGGCTTCCAAAAACCGCTGGCCAGTCGCGGCTGGCCGGTGGGGGCGATCAGGCCGAGGGTCATGTTGTCGTCGCAGATCGGGCCGGCATCGTCTTCGACCCGCGCCAGCTCCGCCAGCACCTCTCGACTCGCCGCGTTCAGGTCGCCCCCGCGGCGAATCGCGGCTCGCAGGACATCGCGGGCCAATCCCTCGTCCACGCGATCGAAGACGCCGTCGGTGCCGACGAGCATCAGGACATCGCTCGCGGACATGCGAACGCTCCCAAGAATCGGCTCGCCGTGTGCCGTCGGGCCCAATGACGCCGCGAGCACGTTCGAGCCTTCGCCGTCGGCCTTTTGGGGCTCGAGCAGGCGTCGGACTTCGCCGTCGCGGCTGACCAGCCACAAGCCGCCATCGCCAATGTGCGCGTAGTTCAGCCAACGTTTGCTCGAGATCGTGACGATCAACGTCGTGCGCAGACCGCCCGACGGACCCAGCCGCATACGCCGCCCTTCTCGCTTCAAGCGCTCTCCGGCGGCTAGCATCGCCGCCGACGCGGCCGCCAATGCATCGTCGCGCTGCCACCACCGCATCGGACCGTACGTTTCGACGATACTTCGTCCGGCGGCATGCAGGGCAAGGCTCGCCGCGCGGCGGCCGTAGGGGTGTCCGCCACAGCCGTCGGCCACAATCATCACCGCCCTGCCCGCGATCTCGAAGTACGCCGCCGCATCTTGATTGTCTCTCCGCA
>CAZUPX010000329.1:0-7397 GCA_964622155.1 uncultured Planctomycetaceae bacterium
GCAACGGCAAGCCGGCAACCTGCAGATTCGGCGAACCCAAGAACTTGTCGACGTCCGTAATCTTTGATTCCAGCGCCGTGGCCGGGCCGCCGTTGTTGCAACCGACCGAAACGACCGCGTCACCGCGGGCGATCGGCTGGCCCGGCGGAGCCACCGGCGCCACGTGTACGTCGATCCCCGGCTTGATGCTTACCAGGCCGACGTCGTTTTTCGAGGCATCGTAACCGATCAGGCGGCCTGGCACTTTTTGAGGCGCTTGTGGTCCGAACAGGTCGATGGTGATGCGGCCCTTGCCTTGCGAATCGCGAAAGATGTGTCCGCAAGTCAACACCAAGGCTTCGCCCTGCCGCGCGTCGATGATGGTGCCCGAGCCGTGCGAGATGCCCTGCGGATCTTCGATCGTCAGGCGAACGCTGGCCAGGACCAGATCCTGCAAGTTCGGCGGCGGCGGACTCGACCGAGCGAGTTCGGGAAATGGAATCGACCGCGAGGGAGTGAGCGGATTGCCCGCGACGCGACCGGGCATGGCGAAGCCGGGCGGGTCGGGGGACTGGCCACGCGCAGTCATGCTGGATGGCCGCGACGGACCAACGCCAGCCTTTGCAAACAAGCTGGTCAGTTCCGATCGCTTGGCAACTCCTGTGAAGCGGCCGGCCTCGCGACCGTCTACCAGCAACACAAAACAGGGAATGCTCGACACGTTGTAGCGCGTGGCCAGCGCGCGGTCCCGATCGAAGTCGACCTTGCGCACCGGATAGCCGGCCTGCTGCAGTTCGGCCACCGTGCTGTCCATCGATCGGCACGGGGCGCACCATGCTGCCTGGAAGTCCAACAGCTCCGTCTCACCCGCCCCCAAGAGCGCAAGCGCCAGCGCCGCAACCTGCATCGAGACCATGTTTCCCTCCGTGGAAAGTCAGGTCAATCCGCTCGTTCAGTCGCCGCACGGCGCACGGACTCGTCTAAGGAGGAGACGAAGCCGGGGAACGAGCCGCCGCCGTGGCGCGCGAGGAGACTACCTCCACCGCGCAGGCGTATCACTCGGGTCCGCTCGACGAACCTCCTTGTCCGCTTTTCGGCGCACCAGGCGCGTGCGCTGCGCGTTCGGGTCAGCTTCCATGCCGGACCCGCACTTGGCATCATGCCATGACGACGAGAAATTCTCCCGTTCGACACTCCGGTCGAACTAGTTGCCGCGGCGCACTCTCGGTTTGGGTCGTTGAGAGTGCAAGATTCTGGCTCGTTTTTCCAATTCTTACAATGTCACTTCTTGACTATGGCCGGCGATCGTCTGGCCCCAAGCCTCGCCGGCGCGGAGTGTTGGAGTCGGATCGCGCCAGCCCAGCCATGCGCGGCTGCCGCCCCACGATGCACCTGGCGTGCCAGGCGCGAAAAATCTGCCCAGGCCAGGGGCTCCGCGCACTTGCCGGCTCGATATGATGAATGGTCGCTAGCCGTCGTCCTGGGGGGCCGGTGCTGGCGCCAGCACGTGACCCCTCATGACGGCTCAAGACTTCGGCCGGATTGTCTCGCAAACGACTGGGTAGGTTAACCAATGCGACCTTCGTATGGCTGGCCGATCACGCTGGCGGTCGTGATGATCACGCTGGTCATTGCGCTACTGGTGGGTTGGGTGATCCTCACGGTGCGCGAGGTCGACAAGTCGGCGGTCTTCTGGGTGATGCTGCTGGTGGGCACGTTGTTTCTGGTGCTCGTGCTGGTCGGGGTCGTCTTGTACTTGCTCATCTCCATCAAGGGCATTCGGCTCAGCCAGCGGCAGTCGAACTTCATGGACAGCGTGAGCCACGAGCTGAAGTCGCCCATCGCTTCACTGAAGCTGTACCTGCAAACGCTTTCGCGGCGAACGGTGAGCGAGCAGGAGCAAGCCAACTTCTTTCGGTTCATGCTCGACGACGTCGAGCGGCTCGATGGGTTGATCAACCACATGCTCGACGCGGCCCGGCTCGATCAGCAGCCCGTCGAAGCCGACATCGTCGACGTTGAACTCTCCACGGTGCTTGCCAGTTGCGCCGAGACGGCCTGCCTTCGCTACCGGCTGCCGCTGGAGACGATACGGCTGCACGTGACGCCCGCCGTGGTGCGGGCCACGCCGGTCGACCTGGAAATGGTGTTTCGCAACTTGATCGACAATGCCATCAAATACGGCGGCCGTCAACCGCTGGTCGAGGTCGAGTCGCGGTTTGCCGGCGACGACACGTTGATCACACGAGTCATCGACAACGGACCCGGCATTCCGCCCAAGCTGCGACGCAAGATTTTTGGCCGCTTCGTGCGACTGGGCAGCGAACTGGAACGCGCCAAATCAGGCACTGGCTTGGGTTTGTTCATCGTCCGCACGCTGGTCACGCGCCTGCACGGCAAGATCACGGTTCGCGACCGCGGCGCCGAGCCTGGCACGATCTTCGAAGTTCAACTGCCGGCCAGACCGCAAACGGCCGACGAGATCAAAGTCAATGACAAAGCCAACACCGAAGCCGAGGACGCAGTGCGGTTGAATTAGGGATTAGGGGTTGGGGGTTGTGCTTCGGCAGGCTCAGCATGGTGAGCGGAGTCGAACCAGGGATTAGGGACGAAGAACCCAGAAACCACTGCGAGGACCGCTACACAAAAGGAACGCTCGCAATGCAACCACAGAATGCGCCGGTACGCTCATATCGGGACTTGATCGTTTGCACCTCCCCAACCCCCAATCCCTAGCCCCCAACCCCTACTCGTGAAGCACATCCTGGTCGTTGAAGACGAACAGCACCTGGCTTTCGGCATCAAGTACAACTTGGAAGCCGAAGGTTTCGAGGTGACCACCGCCAGCGATGGGCACGCCGCGCTCAAACTCTTCGAGAACGACGCGCGCGGAGCGGACCTAGTGATCCTGGATCTCATGCTGCCGGGCATGAGCGGCTACGCGGTGTGCGAGGCCCTGCGCGAAAAGGGCAACGACGTGCCCGTGTTAATGCTCAGCGCCCGGACATTGGTCGAGGATCGCATTCGAGGCTATGACGTGGGCGCCGACCAGTACCTGCAAAAGCCGTTCGAGCTGGAAGAGCTATTGAGCATGACGCGAAACTTGCTTTCGCGGCGCGCCCAGTCGAGCTTGTCGGCGAGCGGCAAAACGATTGGACCCGACTACGAATTCGGCCGGGCGAAAGTAAACTTCGACACGTTCGCCGTAACGGTGGGCGAAGTGCCGTTACGGCTGACGCACACAGAAATGAAGCTGCTGCGATATTTTGCCGAGAACGAGGGCCTGGTGGTGACGCGCGGCGAGCTGTTGGAAAATGTATGGGGCCTGTCGCACATGCCCACCACCCGCACCGTCGACAACTTCATTGTCAACTTGCGCAAGTACTTCGAAGACGACCCGGCCAGGCCGAAGCACTTTCTGAGCGTGCGCGGTGCCGGGTATCGGTTTGTCGCCAGCGGAGAGGGGTGAAAGAAGTGGTTACTCGCTACCGACCACTCGTCCCAAAAACTTTTCCACTGCCTCATTAAAAGCGGAGGGGTTTTCCAGCGGCGGCAAGTGGCCGGCGCGGGGAATGATGACAAATTCGGACGCCGGAATGGCCACCGCCATGGCTTGCATTTCGTCCGGCGGAGAAATTGCGTCGTGCTCGCCCACCACGACCAGCGTCGGCACGCGGATCGACGGCAAAAAACTTGTCATGTCGGGCCGCCTCGCCAGACCATGCAGGGCAGCGGCCACGCCATCGGGTGACGCACTCAGAACAGTCTGTCGGGCCATCTCGGTCACCGCCGGATTGTCGCGAAACGTCGTGGGCGCGAACGCTCGGGGCAGCATCGCTTCGGCGGCGTAGTGGGTACCGGCGCGCAACACGTGCTCCGCCAATTTGAGCCGGCCGGCGGCTGCCTCGGCGGTGTCGGCCGCCGAACGTGTATCGCACAGGACCAGCCCGCGCAGTTTCGATCCATGTTTGCGAACGAACTGAAAGGCAACGTACCCCCCCATCGATAGCCCGACCAGAACGATCGGCTGGTCGACGCCCAGCGCATCGAGGGTCGCCGCGACGTCGTCGGCCATTTGCTCCATCGTGGTTTCGCCCGGAGTGACCTGGCTGCCGCCAAAGCCGCGGAAGTCGGGCGCGATGGCGTGCCATCGCTGGCCGAATTCATCAATCTGGCCGGCCCACATCGCGTGATCCAGCGGGAATCCGTGCAAAAACACGACCGGCGCACCGCGCCCGTGCTCGGTCACTTGCAGGTCGATTCCGCCGCAAGAAACGCGACGGGCGACTCCCCCATGGCCTGTCCGGCCGCCGGTCGTCATCGAGTCAGTTCCCACTTTCGGCGGCGGGCGTCCACCAAAAAAAAACGGCCCCCGCCGCTCAGTGCTGAGGTCCTTCTGAGCGGGCGGGGGCTCGACTGTTGGAGAGACGCCTGTTCATAGAGCAGCTCTCGTGCCAACGGCGAGATTCCCGCCCCTCAATCAAAAAATGGCTCCCCTTTCGACCCGCACGGCGCCAAGCCGCGCTAGGTCGACTTGCGGCTGGATCGCTCGGCTTCGGCCGCCTCGCGTGCCGCTTGAAAAACTTTGAGCTGCCGGGTTATCGCCTGCGAGTACGGATCGAGCCGCGCGGCTTCTGTCTGGCAGCGGACGGCGTTGTCAAAATCCTTCTTGGCGAAGTAGCAGTGGGCCAACGTGTCCAGAAACTGACCGACGCGACGGAAGTCGCCTGTGCTCTGGGCGCTCGCTCGGACCATGTCGACTGCCTTTTGCGAGATGCGAATCGCCTCGTCAGAGTCCCCTTCGGTGTTGGCTACCAGCCAGGCCAGCTCGTTGTATCCGCTGGGGTCTTCCGGGCTGTCGTCGACAGCCCCGCGACAGTCGTCGACTACGCTGTGGATCTGCTTGATGAGATTCGCTCGTCGCTCGGCGTTATCGTCGGGCAACCGGTACAAGGCAATCAGCACGTCGAGCTCTTCGTTATCGTGCCGAAAGGCCTCCTCCAGCAACTTGCGGTGTTCGGTCTTGTCTTTCTGGCTGGCGGCCTGACCTGCCAGGTAGTAGTACATCTTTGCACGTAGCCACTTCGGTTCCTTTTCTGAGGGCTTGAGCAATTGATTGACTTGTTGGGCCACGTTGGGATCGCCGTCCATCGCTTCAATCAGACCCTTGAGGACCTCTGCGGCCTCCGATTCGAGCAAGCGATCGTGCAGACTGTCGCTAAGCACGATTCGCGACCGTACGGCCACCGGCGAGGCGACGGGACCCTGAGCGATGATGTACCGCAGCTCGCGATCGGACCAATGCGTCAGCCCCTGCTCGAGCAGCCGTTCGGAGACCGCGTAATGATCCAGCGCGCTTTCGCCGCTCAGTTTCAGCGCCCGATCGGCGGTCTGCTCCACAAGCTCGCGATTGCCCTGCGCGGCTCGGGCCTCGCACAAGGTGTAGAGCAACACCGGATCGGCCTCGAAGCTGGCAGCGAACCGGTCTGCCACGTCGTCGACCATGTTCCATGCCTTCCGATCAGCCAGCCACTTGACCAGCTCGCCGAGCGAAGTCGGATCGCCGCGCTCGACTTGCACCATCAGGCGCACTGCCTCGTCCACTTCATCGTCACGTTTGAGTCGCTCGAGCAGATCGATCTTGCGCTGCACCAGCTCGATGACAATCTGGCTATGGGTGTCTTGCGGATGCTGCTCGAGAGTCTTGCGCTCCGCATCAACTAGCTCGCTCCACGACTTCAGGTTGCTCCCTGGGTCGGCCTGGGCATCGAGCCAGGCCAGCACCCAGCGGGCCGCCGGGCGGCGGGCCCGGTCGAGCGTCTGGTGGATGATCTTGGCTCGCTCGGTCGCGGCGGCGTCGTTGGCCGGCGGCGGCTGATCCATGATGGCCAGCGCCGCCCGCTTCGAGAGCAGGCTCGAACGCTCGAACCGGACCAGTCGGCAAAGCCACGGCAAGCCCTGGCCGCCGGGCAGCTCAGCCAATTGCTTGACGCGCGCCAGCCGGCGTTCGTCGTTTTGGCTCTCGTAGTCGCGAAGGATCTGCTGGACCGGCTTGGGGTCTGTATCGCGCGACCAATCGACCCTCACGAGCCGCACCAGATAGCTGGCCTGCATGGCGATCTCGGGGTCGTCGCTCGACTCGGCGTCGACCAGCGCGTCGAAAGCGTCTTGCCCTAGCTTGACAAGTTCCTCTTGCGCCCGCTGACGTACCGGAAAAGCCCCGTCGCCCAACTGCTCGATGAGCTTGGCGATCTTTTGATCCAGTGCGTCGCCCGCGGTCGGCTGCGCCACGTCGGCGGCAATGCCACAGGAGCAGCCCATCACCAGGATCACGCCGAGGGTCGCGATCCAGCATATCTTTCGATGAGACTCCTTCGACCGCATCGGACTTGGCCCCGAAGGGGCTTGGGAGTTTAGCGGTGGGCGAGAGCCAACCGACATGATGCCGCAATAGCGAATCAGCCGCGCAGCGGCGCAGGCGACCCCCCTTCGCCGCTTAGGCGGCTCCGAGGCAATTTCTCGGATGCGGACCGGTGGGCTCTCGCCCACCGCTACAATCCCTGGCCGCTCGCGCGGCCGATTGTGGGTCGAGACGTAGAGAACAACGAGGGCATCGCGCTTGGTTGGCGGACACCAACATCTCCGGAAGCCCCAACCGGGCGGTTTGTTGCTTTGAATGGTCATAAGGCCCGACCTACACGGGAGACTTTGCCCGCTAAGTCCAGCATAGCCGACAGTTGAGTGTTGCGGCAAGACAAGCGGTACGGCCGAAGGCTCTCGTAACTTGCATGGGCGCTGGCGGTTGCGACGGAACTCTGGCGGACCTCAGGCTCCCGGCGCAGCGGTTCGCGGCGCGTTGTGATGAACATTGATCACGATGGTCGCTGCCTCGGGAAACAGTTCGCCAGCTCGCTTGAGGGCTTCATTGCGGCGAGGGGACAACTCGGCTACGTCGTCGACCACGAAAGTGAGGGTGAGAGTTTTCACCTCCTCCCTGCCAAACATCCACAGCAGCCAACTCCCTCGAGGAGGCGACCCCGGGATTGGAAACCACTCAGCAGTCGACGTGGTGAATTCGTGACCGTGGGCGGCCGCAAATTCTTCCTGCGCCTTGAGCCACGACTGAAACTTGTCGCGCCGGTGAAGCCAGCGCACCTGCCAGCCCAGCCACACGGCCAGCAGGGTCACCATCACGAACATCGTCCGCAGGCTAAAGCGGAACCAGCGGCGTTTTGGTGCTACACCCATCCTGGGATTGTAGCTAAATCACCACAATCAAAGGGTGCACGATTAGGCTCTGGCGCTATCTGCGGGAGATGAATAGACTGGGGTGGTGTTGGATTGTTTTTCATCACTCCCGAGGTGTGTCATGGATGCGTTTCAAGTCCGGGTGGAGACTCCGTTACAGGCATTGATGG
>CAZUPX010000330.1:0-5934 GCA_964622155.1 uncultured Planctomycetaceae bacterium
CCCTACGTCCGCGGGCACTCCTACCAATCCCAATCGCGAGACCTCCGCTTGATGGCTCTCACCCACAATGTCATGATTCTCTTAACCATCCGAGTTTTCTACAGAGCCGTACGAAGACACTTTTCGAGAGAGCTACCTGCACACCGATGCCCGCAAGATCGTCTTGGCATACAAGGTCGCGCTAGTTCTTAAAGACCCGATCCAGCGGTTAGAGGAGGTGGCGAGCCAGAAACTTCAATATGCACTCACAAGGGGGCGCAACCTCATTTGGGCGCTTTCAATTCAGGCTCTCTTCAATGACCCGAAATTGCCCAATCTGTTGGAGGAGTTCGGCACGAGCTTGAAGAAGGAAACGGCGTTTCGTGAATACCTGCGGAAGCTCGCCTCATCACGGCTGTTGCCCGTCCTAAAGGACGTTCTTTCGAAACCGGAGCATGCCGAGCGAATGGCCAACGAGAAGTACGACTTTCTGCGGACGAAGGAGATTTTCAACCAGTGCAAGGATGCTGCCTATGAACGGTTCGGCTGGACGAAGAAATCGCTTTAGGCTCAATGCGAGCTGCTTAAGTTGAGGATCAAATGAAACTCAGGGGCGACCTTTTCTGCACACTTGGCGTCGACGCAGACTTCCCGGTTACTGATGCTATCGTGACGCCACGGCGGATTTCGATTGATTGGCGAGAAGACGATATCGATGCGCATCTCGATGCGACCTCCCGTGACGGCGCGCACTTCAAAGGACACTACGGTTATCCACAGCAGGACTCGGATTTGGAGTTCGATCTTACACTCTTCAAGGCAAAAGATGAGTACCTGTTGTTCGGGACGTGGTGCGAACACGACACTGGTGAGGAGGGCGTATGGGTCTTTCGGCTTGATTCAAAACGAGCGGAAGCCCGAACAGTCCAGGCTGGAACAAAGTCAAATGGGCGATCCGCTCGAAATGTGCAGCAAACTCGGTCGCGCCCAATGGCAGTGGAGCCGCCAAATGCAAGGCCCCAACAAACTGCGCGACGATCCGCCCAAGTCAGCGCGAGCAATTCGACAACGAGAGCCTCAGCGGCGAAATCCAGGTCGAAAGCACAGAACGGAGCAATCAGGACGAGACAATTGCCGCCGCCTACTCCACCGCCGAGTGCGCACCTCGACCATCTTCTGCGCATCACACCAGATCAGTTCGATCAAGAAGACCGAATCAAGATGATTGCAGAGCTAGATGCGGCTCCGTTGTCGGCGGTTTTCAAGATTACGCACAACGGACAATCGTCGGTCATTCGGTCGTTGGCTGCCGAGGTCTATGCGAAGCGATACACGCCATCACGGAGACGCCGGTAGTGGGCCTCGACATCGTATCCATCAGCCGAGCCAGACGCGTTGCCTGCCGAGGTGGCGAGGAATGTACCGACTCGCACCTTGAGGTTAGCAGCTATCAGAATCGCAAGGACGGGCTCAAGTCTGGTTGCTACGTGAAGGGCAAAGGCGGTCGGTCTTTCGGCTTCCGTGCCTGTTCTTATTTTGGCTACTACCTGTTTCGCCAGGAACTCAGCCTTTTTTTCTTGGGCGTCATGCCCCAGGACATCTGGGATCATCCTCGCCGTTTTCACGGCAATCCATTCGTCGAGCTAATCGATTTTCCAGACAGTGTTGGTCCGGTCGTTGGCCCGAAAACGTCGGCCAAGTTGGCATCAGATTTCGACCAATTCGCTTCTAAGTTCAGAAAGCACATCCTTTATCCACCCGAGAGCGGCGAGACTCCAACGGATTCAACGTTTCTCGCCCGAATGAAAAGAAATCGGGAAAAGTGTGCTGGATTCCTCAACGAAACGAAGCTGGCACGGGCGCTTGGCGGGACGCCACTCAATCCAGAGGAATTGATCGACTTCGATTGGATGTGGAGTGTTTACCGTGGCTTTCGTCGAGCATTCAAGCTCGCCCGCGACCGAGGATTCGTGAGGTTTTGTTGAATGGCGATCAGCTACGCTTGTGAACGATAGGACGTCACGCCCGCTTACGCTCACCAAGCTTGCGGCGGACTTGAAGGTAGTAATGACACAGGGCGATCGCCAGCGCGTCGGCTACGTCGGCCGGCTCGGGCACTTTCGCCAGGCCGAGCTCGACCCTGATTGCTTGCTGAATCTGACCCTTGGGTGCGCGGCCGCTGCCGGTGAGAACTTTTTTGACTTGCGTGGCCGAGTAATGCACTACCTCGATTCCGGCCTCGGCGGCAGCCAGGCAGATCACGCCCCGGGCGTGGCCCATCAGAATCGCTGTACGCGGATGTTTGTAGTGCGAATAGAGCTGCTCGAGCGCCATCGCCGAGGGGCGGAGCGAGGCGATAACGTCGGCCAATCCGGCGTGAATCGCTTGCAAGCGTTCAGTCAGCGATCGGCCATGGCCGCGGACCACGCCGGCCTCGCACAATTGCACGCCGCTGCGACTGACGGCCAGCACTCCATAGCCGGTCGTGTTCAACCCGGGGTCGATGCCCAAAATGCGGACGCCATCGGTGTTCATTCGTTTGCCCACTCCGTTCGAGCAACATTGTTAGGCCGGAGGCTGCAGGCTGGAGGCCGGAGGAAGGTTTTCGACGCCTGCCTTTGCCGACCTCCGGCCTACAGCCTCCAGTCTAACGCCTATTTCATCGTCCATTCGGTGCCGCCGGGGCGATCCTCCAGTGTGATGCCCGCCTCGCCCAATGCCTGGCGAATCCGATCGGCAGTGGCGAAATCCTTTTTGCTTCGAGCGGCGGCTCGCAGCTCGATGATCAGCCCCATCAATTTGCCAACCACCGCGTCGTCGGTCGAGGCCGGCTTCGCGGCGGGAAAGCGGAACAGGCCCAGTGTGCCACCCAGCTCGCGAAGCGTCGCGGCGCCCTGCCGCAGAACGGCCAGTTGCGCGTCGGCGGGCATGCGCCCCTCAAGTTTCTGGTCGTCAGCGTACTTATTGAGCGTGCGAACAATCTCGAACAGGTCGGCCACGGCCCCGCCAGTGTTGAAATCGTCGTCCATGGCTTCCAAAAACCGGCGCCGATGGTCGGCCACCTGCTTTAGCGTGGCATCGGCGCCGGGATCGAAGTCGCCGGCCTGGCGACTGCGGGCGTACTCGACGTCATAGAAGCTCGTGCCGGTAATTCGCTCGTAGCGTTTGAAGAACCGGTAGAACTGTTCCAGCCCGATGCCGACTTCATCGATGCGGCCCTCGCTGAAATCGATGGGCCGGCGGTAGTGCGTCGAGAGCAGGAAAAAGCGGATCGTTTCGGGTGCGTGTCGCTTGAGCAGATCGGAGAACGGCGCGGCGCCCTTGCTTTTGCCGAGCTTGCCAGCTTCCTGGCCCGCCTGGTCTCCTTCGGAGACTTCGCGCGTGTTGCGACCGCCGACCTTGCCCACTTCGCTCGATGATTGCATCAGGCCATTGTGCATCCAGTACTTGGCCTGCGGCTTGCCGTGAGCGCACTCGCTTTGTGCGATTTCGTTCTCGTGGTGCGGAAAAACCAGGTCGAGCCCGCCTCCGTGAATGTCGAACGTCTCGCCGAGGATCGCTCGGCTCATGGCCGAGCACTCGATATGCCAGCCCGGTCGGCCCTTGCCCCAGGGGCTGTCCCACGCGGGTTCGCCCGGCTTGGCGCTTTTCCACAAAGCGAAGTCGATGGGCGAGTGTTTGCGCTCGGCCATGCCGCCCCCTTCGCCCTGCATGCTGGCCACGTCGCGATTGCTCAGCTTGCCGTATTGAGGATCGCGAGCCACGTCGAAGTACACGTCGCCCTGCGACTCATAGGCGAACTTCTTGTCGATCAGCGTCTGCGTGAGCTTGATAATCTCCTGGATATTGTCGGTCGCCCGCGGAAAGTGGTCGACCGTGTCGACGCCCATCGTGCTCAGGTTGCGCATATAGTCGGCGATCATTTCCTCGGCCAGGTCCGCCATCTTCATCTTGCGTGCGTTCGACTCGTTGATCAGCTTGTCATCGACGTCGGTGATGTTGATGACCAGCGTCACCTTGTAGCCCGAATAGTTCAGGTAGCGTTTCACGGCGTCGAAGATGACGGGCCCAACCATGTGGCCGATGTGGCTGGGCTTGTAGACGGTGGGCCCGCACAAGTAGATGCCCACCTGGCCGGGCTTGACCGGCTCCAGCGGTTCCTTGTTCTTCGTGAGCGTGTTGAAAACTCGAATGGTCATCCGCGTCTCGCTTGGAGTGACGGCGGGAGAAGTCTGTTTGGCGGTCAACATTTCGATCCCTCTGAACGAGTCGTGTGGCTTATTCAATCCTTATCCGCGGTGGTCAGCAGCACGACGCACTGGGCCTCGATGGCCTCCTGACGTCCAACAGGGCCGACTTGCTCGCCCGTCTTGGCCTTCACACCGACGCGATCGACTCCGATGCCCAGCAACTCGGCGATCCGCCGGCATATTTCCTGTTTATACGGCAATAGCTTGGGTCGCTCGGCAAAAACGATACAGTCCAGATTCACAATCCGAAATCCACGATCGGCGACGCACTGCCAGGCGGCGGCGAGCATCTGGCCCGAGTCGCGCCCTCGATTCGCGGCATCGGTATCGGGAAACATCTCGCCGATGTCTCCCAAGGCGGCCGCGCCCAACAGGGCGTCGGTCACCGCGTGCAACAAGACATCGGCGTCGCTGTGACCCACCAACGAGCGGTCAAACGGGATATCGATCCCACCGAGTCGCAGCGGTCCGCCCGGCGCCAGGCGATGTGTGTCGTGTCCGATTCCGATGCGTGCGCCTTGCGTGGTTTGAACTCCTGATCGCGGTTTGTCGCAGCTACCTAGAACGCGCGGCGATTATATCGCAGGAGCACCGCGGCGACAACGTGAGTACGGCGCGCCGAACTTCAACCGATCAGGCTGTCGAGGTCCCTGGCTCCATCGATGACCCGATGGATTTCCACGGTGTCGCCCGAGACGCGGTAGAAAATGACCCACCGCTCGACGGGAAAGCTGCGGTAGTCGCCGGGAAATTCGGCCCGCCGTTGTCCGATCAAAGGCTGCAAGGCAAGCAGTTCACACTTTTCGCGAATCCTGGCCAGAACCGCAATTGCGGTCAACGGTCGATGATTCGCGATTTAGTCGAGGATCTCGTTGAGATCCGCTTCGGCAATGGGCGTGAAGACCAGGCGGCTCATGCCTGCGCACGAGCCTTAGTTTCAATCTGCCGCGCCCGCTCCTCGAGACGCCGAAAGACATCCTCAGCAGCAATCAGTTCGCCGCGGTCGGCCTGTTCGATACCTGCCTGAATGTCGACACGAAGTTGATCCCGCCGCTTGAGCAACTCCACAGCCTCGTCGATGGCCGCGGCGCGATCGCGATATATACCGCGATCGACCAACTGTTGAAGGTAGCGCTCGTTTTCGGCTGATATTTCAACACTCATGCGTCCAGGTCTCCTCCAGGCGGAATTATACCACGGCGCAGGCGGACAAAGCGAACCGCATGGTCCGACTTTCGCGGCGTGTGCCAACTCCTCGACTTTCCCGGTCCACGGGTCGGCCCTATAATCGCTTCACCTATGGCCATCATCGAAATCGAAGGGCTGGCGAAGTCCTACCGCATCTATCAGAAGCAGGAAGGATTGTTGGCTAGCGTGCGGGGATTGTTTCACCGCACCTACCGCGAAGTTGCCGCCGTGCGCGGCATCGACCTGGCAGTTGAGGCCGGCGAGTTCGTCGCCTTTCTGGGTCCCAACGGCGCCGGCAAGACCACGACGCTCAAGCTGCTCTCGGGCGTGATCAATCCAACGCGCGGAACGGCGCGCGTGATGGGTTACGTTCCGTGGCGTCGCGAGAATGCCTATCGCCGCCGCTTCGCGTTGGTGATGGGCCAGAAGAATCAACTCTGGTGGGACCTGCCGGCCCAGGAATCGTTCCGACTCCACCAGCAAATCTACTGCATCGAGCCGGCGGCGTTCGAGCGGC
>CAZUPX010000331.1:0-3636 GCA_964622155.1 uncultured Planctomycetaceae bacterium
CCGGGATCTGGATCTCGCGTCCCGTCACCATCGGCGTCCAAGAATTTCAGGCCGCTGAGTGGTACATCTACAATTCTCAACTGGTTGCCGAAGTCCCTGACGTTGATGCTTAAGCTCGGCGCGGAGACGACCCATTCATAAGTTCCGGCCGCGGTCAGTCGGGCGCCGGCGGTGCCGTCGTTGGGGAAGGTTTCGCGCCAATCGGATATCGTCTGCCCTGGGGGCAAAGGAAGCACTTCGGCCACATAGTAGGTGCCCGGGTTTAGGTTATCGAATACGTAATGGCCATTGGCATCGGTAATTGTGGATTTCTCCCCAGGGTCAAGAACGCCATTGCCGAGAACGGAGCCGTCGGGTTGAAGAACGCCGTTGTCCAAGAAGATGGTCCAGTTTGGCAACACGCCTTCGGTTGCTGGGTCTCGCTGACCATTGCCGTCGAGGTCGTTAAACTTGATGCCCTCGATTTTGATATGCGCAGGGGCGATGATGTCCTTGATCTCGCTGGTGAAGGAACTGGAAGCGCGGCTGCGGACCCAGGCCTGGGCGATAGCGGTCGTGATGCCCGCGTCGGTCAAGTTAATGCCCGCCTCGCCGAACGTCGGGTCGATGGGCGTATTGACGTGGGCCCTGGCGTACGTCGTCAAGTCCTGTTCAGCGCCCCACTTGGTTCCCTCCCAGACGCGGAACTTCAAAGTGGGCGTGTTATCGCCTCCCTGGAAATCGAACGTGATCACAACGTCGTTCGGGGTACGTTGCACAGTGATGGGGCGGGACCTGAAGACTTCGGTCGGCCCGGGAAATGCGGTGGCTACCGAATTGATTTCGAAATCGAAGTTGGTCGTTCCGCTGGTGTTGTTTCGGTGCCAACCCAGGTACAAGTAATCGTCAGTGCCGATCTTTTCCGAGTAGTACAAGAAGTCTTTCAGGTCGGCCTTGCTGTTGGGAATGGTGCCGGTGACGACGGTGATATCCGGCTTATCTTCCTTGGAACCGCGCCCCAGGGCGTCGTCGGTTGGGCCCGTCGGCCTGTCATCTTGCTTGATGAAGGTTGACTGGGACGTAACGGAAGCCCAGTCGATTTTGCCGGCGTTGTCTGCCGTCTCGTTACCGTCGATTTCAAAGAGGCTGCTTGGCGGCACATACTCAGTGGTTGACAGCAATCGGCGGTCTTCCAGCGGCTCCAGCCGAGGTCGCCAAGATTGCCGTTGGGAAGATCTGTAGTTGCGCCGACCGCGAGTCTTGGTGCGAGACATGTTAGCCGCTCCAGGGAAAAAGGGGATCTATTAAGTTGACATGCAGGCACACCTTGGTAACGACGCGAGGCATGCGACGATCGGTTTCGAGGCGCGCCTTCTGCTAGCAGCTAGCAACACATGCGCGTGAAAAATCAAACTTTGCACTCTTGTTAAATTTAGTGATTTATACTGCTTTGAGAAGAATGGAAATAATAGGTAGTTTGCGATGGGTGAAAGGTTGAGTCTAATTCCCCCATAGGTGGCGTCAATCATTTCGTGATTAGTTTCCGGCAATCGATTTCGTCGAGGGCGTATGTCAGGGGGGTGGTAGGGATTGTGTCAGGGCGAGTTGTCAAACCGAGGCGGACACGGGGGCGTGGCCGCGGCGGTTTAGGGACCGCTTTCGACGTCGGGCTGCGAGCGAGCAAGCGTACGGAAGCTGGGCATACCCGCCGATCGGTCAGCTCTGATTACCGCCCAGCTTGCATCGCACGCGGTCGCTGGGCATTGACGAAGCCTGGCGCGGACCGCAATGTTGGCCACGGCAGCCGCCCAGCTCAGCCAGAAAGGCTCCGAGCCGACCGGCGGTCGTGCTGAGCCAGAGAAGCTCGTACCTCAAATCATTTCTCTTACGCTGTCGCGGCCACTGATGCGCTTTATCGGTTTGGCCGTTCGAGTGTAACGCGGCTGATTGCGTGTTGATGCACGCCGCCCAACAGGCAATGCTGTCATGCATTCGCCCGCTCGTTGGCACAGGGAGATTTCGGGAGATTAGCTGCGGATCGTTTACGCTTCGCGGCCGCCAGGAAGGGTTCGTCGGTGGCGGGCGGCGCGCCTTGGGCTTGTCTGCTTGAACCGGATGAATCCGTCCTCCGTGCAAGGAACGATCGCGCGGGCATGCCAGTACGATCGATCCATCATCGAGTCGATGACAGCTCAAACCAGTGGATCAACACACGTTGATTGTTGCCGACCCTCGTGCGGACTACGTGATGGTGGACAATCGAGGTAACTCTCGTGGACCTGCCCAGTTCTTCTTTTGGACCTGGTCTTGACAGACCTTTGTCCACCCGTATTATCCACTGCGCAGCACGCATATTTCTCGCGCGAGTGTATCGGGCAATTCCCTCGCCGTTCTGGCGCATCGCTGTAATCAACATTAACGACAATCTTGCGCATGGCTGCGCCATGTGACATTCCCCCGCTCGGAATCGGTCGCAGCGATCGATCGGGGGATCGATGCCGATCAAATGGTACATCTGTTCAAAATGGTTCAGCGAAAGCTATCGTTTTGCCGACATTACGGAAAGACGGCAACAGATGGTTTGACTGGGTCACCGTGCAACCTACGGTTTAATGTTGGCAGTTCGATCCAGTCATTGATGGTCGGCAGTCGCCGGAACAGGATCAGCCACTCAAGTCTTTTCGCGCGTCGTCGCCCATCAAACGTCGAGGTTTGCCCGTCGGACGTCGCACATCAAACGAAGCGCCAGTTGCGCTCCGAGGTGTTTCGTCCGATGCCTGGTCGTCGCCGCGGGGACGGCGCAGCGAAACTCGGCGTGGCCATTTTTCACGAGGAACACGAGAAATGAAACGCTTCAATTCTCTGCGCCGCCGGTTGGGCCTCGGACCAGAAAAAACATCGGTGACTCGGAAAGTGGCAACACGACGGACCTTGAATGTGGAGAGCCTGGAGGATCGACGCGTGCTGGCCGCCAGCATCGCGTTCGATGCCGCCTCCGGACTGGCCACGATTCAAGGAGGTGACTACCGGGACACTTGTAGCATCCAGGCGTACACGCCTGGCGGCGTCGCGAAGGCGCGCATCACCTTGACGGCCTATAACGCGCAGAATCAGATCGCCCAGTATCTGACGAAAGACATCACGTTATCGCAGCTCCAAGCCATTGATTTTTTTGGCAATGCCGGCAATGACGACTTCATCAATCGTATGTCGGTAGCCAGCGACGCCTGGGGCGGGGACGGCGTGGACAATTTGACAGGCGGCGGCGGCGCTGACCATCTCTATGGCGGCGCCGGGGACGACTCCCTGAACGGTGGCCTGGGGATTGACTATCTGTATGGACAGGCTGGTATCGATACGCTGGTCGCCGGGGACAATGGCACCAATTACTTATATCAGGATGACACAGCCCCGGGTGATACCACGCCCCCCTCCGTGTCGCTGGTTTCCCCCACGAATGGACAAACCATTTCTGGAACGATCACTCTCGTCGCGACTGCTTCGGATAACGTCGGCGTTGCGCGCGTAGACTATTTTGCCGATGGAAGTCTCTTGGGATCCGATGCTACGGCGATCTTCACCTTGAGCTGGAATACCAGTTCGGTGGCCAATGGCGCGCATAATCTGACTGCGAAAGCGTTTGACGCGGCGGGGAAT
>CAZUPX010000332.1:0-1686 GCA_964622155.1 uncultured Planctomycetaceae bacterium
ACATCGCGGCCGAGCCCGGCATGTTTGCTTACGCCTGCGTTGTGCGCGTCGGCCGACTGTGGGGCGTGCTGCCGCATCAACTCAGCCCGAATGAATCGCCCAGCCGCCGCGGGCTGCGATGGGCGGTGGCGATTTTCTACACGTTCGAGTTGCTGCTAGCCGCAATCGGACTGTGGATCTTTGGCAAGCGCTTGTGGGTGACACCGGCGGTTTGGGGAGTGTTGTTGCTCGTGGCATTTACGGCGGTCCACACGGTTTACTGGACCGACCTGCGGATGCGCGCACCGCTCGTGAGCGTGGTGGCCATCCTGGCGGCCGCGGCGGTGGCGGGGCTAGCATCCACGAGACCAATTGCAAACCACACGGACCATACGACTTAGGTCACTGTTGACGGGCTCGAAGCTACCTTGACCGCGCGGCGACTTCGCCCCTATAATCCCGCCCGCTCACTTCGACCTTAAGAACTTTCGTCGCTTCAATTTGCGCTTCGGCCAGCGGGACCCGTTCGGGTCTTCACCGCCAGCCATCTTTGGGATGCCACTCTTCTGAACACCGGTCCGGTCCAACTCGGGCACGCGCGGTTGCGCGCCGCATGTCGGTTGCGCGCGTGCGATCGCATCGCGCGCGCGGTTCGATGTGCGATTCATTGGCTCGCCAGCGTTATGCAAGTGCTGTCGAGAATCGTGTCTTCAACGCCGAAGGCGTTTAACAAGAAAGCCCAGGGCAACGCCCTGGGAAACTATAGAGGCCAAAATGACGACAGCCCTGTAAGGGCGACACAGCGCATGTTTCGCCCTTTCAGGGCTGCCATGTTGAAGGTACGTCCGAGTCCCAGGGCGTTGCCCTGGGCTGGCATGTTGCACGCCTTCGGCGTTGCCAAAGCTCACCAGCATTTGCATAACGTTGTCGCGCGTCGGGTTAGTATTCTTCTTGTCGCACTCATTTTGAGCGTGCTTGCCGCGCCGCTGGCACGCGCGCAAGTCGAGCTGCCAGCCAGTAATCTCTCTGACCGGATCGTCGTGGCGGCCGACGTGGCCAGCTCGTGGCGCGAAGGCGTGTACGACGTCTACCTGCTGCGCGGCAACTGCTACATCAACCAGGGGTTGACGTATGCGCGCAGCCGCGAGGCGGTGATCTGGGTCGAGCGCGGCGGCGACGGAGGCGAGCCTCCGCACAAGGTGATCGCCTACCTCGAAGGGGACGTGGCGATCAACTATCAGCAGGCCAGCACGCCGGGCGCTTTGGGCTCTCAGCAAAAGGCACCTAGCGCCGCATCGCTGACCGACAAAACGTGGTTTGGCCGCTTCTACTCCGTGCTGCCGGTTGACGTGCGGCCGACCAAAAGCGAGCCCCCCCCGGCCGCCAAGCCCGAGGTCTATCTGCACGCCGTGGTGGCCCGCGATCCGAATGCCTCGGGCGTGCAAGACGGCCGCGTGCGGCCCGCGCAGTTTGCCGAGCCGGTCGAGACTCCGCCGGCAACCGTCGGTCCTCCGGCGGGTATGGTGCGCATCCGCGTGCAAAGCCGCAGCGCCGTCAAGTGGGACGCCGAGGCCTTCCCGATCCCGAACACCAACCAGTGGGTCGCGATCGGCAAGTCGGGCGTGAACATCGTGGTCGACGGCCTGGACAACTTCGGCTCGATCGACGTCGACACCGACAACCTGGTGATCTGGACCGAAGGCCAGC
>CAZUPX010000333.1:0-2980 GCA_964622155.1 uncultured Planctomycetaceae bacterium
AAGGGCTTTCTGCACCACATCACGGCCCCCAACGGCATCGTGCTGGTCACCGGTCCCACCGGTAGCGGTAAGTCGACGACGCTCTACGCCGCGCTGAACAACATCAGCTCGATGGAAAACAATATCTGCACCGTCGAAGACCCGATCGAATATCACCTGCCCCTGATCAACCAGTTCCAAGTGCAGGACAAGGTCGGGCTGACTTTCTCGAAGGCGCTACGCACGCTGTTGCGTCAAGATCCCGACGTCATCATGGTCGGCGAGGTGCGCGACGAGGAGACCTCGCGGATCGCGATCCAGGCGGCGCTGACCGGACACCTGGTGTTCAGCACGCTGCACACCAATGATGCCTGCTCGGCGATTACGCGGCTTGTGAACATGGGCATCGAGCCGTACCTCATCGGCGCCGCGCTCAACATCGTCCTGGCCCAACGGCTGGTGCGCCGCGTCTGTCCGAAATGCCGGCAGGAGTATGATCCGCCGCGCACACTGAGGCGGGCACTAGAGCGGATGGGCCACCCGATCGATACCTTTCAGCGGGGCGTGGGCTGTCGCCGCTGCCGAAACACAGGCTTCAGCGGCCGAATCGGCATTCATGAGCTGCTGGTCGTCTCCGACGAGTTGCGCGACGTGATTATCAACAACCCGTCGATCGCCGCGATCCGCGAGATTGCCGAGCGCGACGGGATGATCACGCTTCGCCAGGACGGCTTTCGCAAAGTTCGCGAGGGTATTACGACGATCGAAGAGATTCTGCACATCTGCGGCGACATGCGCGATTCGTCGGAAGTCGAGGCGAATCCGGCCTGACGCCGTGCGCGGCTTGCCGTTCAACTCGTAGGGTCTCCCCATGGCGTACCAATTCAAAGCTCGCGGCACTGAAGGCGGTACGGCGCTGGCCGACGACGAGTACGAGGTGGATCTGCCGGCGGAGGGAGATGACGACGCGCCGCTGTTTCCGCGCCGCATCTCGAAAAGTGAGGTCATTTACCTGACCAGCCAGTTGGCCATCATGTCGCAAACCGGCATCACGTTGTCAACGGCCTTGAATGGCCTCATGCAGCAAGAGGCCAACCCGACACTCAAGAGGGTTCTCTTGAGCCTGAAGTCGGCGGTCGAGTCGGGTGAGGACTTTTCGACCGGGCTGGCGCGGCATCCCAAATACTTCGACAAGACTTATGTCTCGCTGGTCAGGGCCAGCGAGGCGACCGGCAAGTTGGGCGAGATGCTCGAATCGATCGCCAACTATCTGCGCAGGGAGCTGGAATCGCGCAGCAAGGTGCGCGCGGCGCTGGCCTATCCCTGCGTCATGCTGGTGATGGCCGTCGGCGTAACGATCTTTCTGTTGACCATCGTACTCCCGAAGTTCATGCCGCTGTTCAATAGCCGCGGCATGCAATTGCCCAAGCCGACTTTGTTCATGATGGCCGTGTCTCGCTACATGATTGACTACTGGTACGCTTGGATCGCGCTGTGCGTGGCAATGGTGATCGGCTTCTTCTACGGGCGCACGACCGTGCCCGGTCGCAAGGCGCTGGATTGGTTCAAGATCAGCATCCCGATCGTTGGTCCCATGTGCCGCAAAGTCGCCATCAGCCGCGGCATTCGCACGCTGGGCACCATGATTGCCAGCGGCGTGCCGATGCTTCAGTCGTTGCAGCTCACCTCCGAAGTGTCCGGCAACGTCTACTACGAAAGCCTGTGGCAGGACGTGCTCGATCAAGTTACCTCCGGCAACCAGATTTGCACGTCGCTGGGGCGCACACCGCTGTTTCCCAAAGTGCTGGTGCAGATGATTTCGTCGGGTGAAGAGACCGGCAAGCTCGACAGTGTCCTGGTCAAGGTCAGCAACTACTACGACCTGGAAGTCGAGTCGTCGCTCAAGACGGTCACCAGCTTGCTGGAGCCGATCATGATCGCCGTGATGGGCATCGTCGTGGGCGGCATCGCCATGGCGCTATTGCTGCCCATTTTCAGCCTCAGCAAGGCGGTCGGCTGACGCCGCGCCGGCCGGGGCGCGAAGCGGCGCTCAAAACATAAAAGGCATCGAGCTTCGGGCCCGGGAGAAGTCTAGGCGCCTTCCAGCAGGCTCGCGCGGCCGCGGCGGGCAGCTCGCAGGCGGGCACGGCGGCGGGTCTCGCTCGGCTTTTCGTAATACTCCCGCCGTCGCATCTCCTTCTTGATGCCGCTCCGCTCAACCAGCTTGCGGAATCGGCGGACCGCTTCCTGAATACTCTCGCGGTCCCTGACGTTCAACTTAACCACGCGTCCTCCTTTTGGATGAATGAAACACGCCACACGACGATTCGAAACAGAAGGCCTGACGAGAATTTACACTCAATCGACCCGCGGTGTCCAGTCGCATTAGTCCGGTTTTTCAGGTGGCATGCGCCCCCGCGAATCGACAAATCGGGCACACCCGGCACGAACGATTCATCTTAACGCCTTCAGGTCGACGAATCCGCGCGCTATCGAGTGTTGGTGAAGCATCTGGGGCGGCCTGACCGATGGCTATGGAGTCGCGGGACACGCTTCAAGTGCCCGGGCGATTTCGCCCCGAGTTTTTCCTTCCGGCCAATCCTGCAATGCACGCTCTGCCCGAATCGACCCTTCGCATGCTCGAGATCGAGGCGCGCCAAGACGAGGCGCTGCGCCAGCTCGCAGAACTTGAGCGGCAGGTTGCGCTCGCATTGGCCGAATCATTGCCGCTGGCCCGCCGATTGGCAACGCACCCTGGGACGGCGTCCGGAGGCTTGCACGAGGCGCACGTAGCCTCCGAGCTCAATTAGCAGCCCGTTGAAAAAGTCTGGTTGACGCCGCAGCGCGGTCGGCGACAATTCGGCGAGCCGGACTCACGCACTGGGTGTGAAAGGACGCACGCATGGCCTTGGGCAAACGGAATCACGAACAGCAGGAAGCGTGGGTCGCCACGACCGACTTGCCACGCTCGCCGGGCCACCCATTTTACCGCAAGCTGAAT
>CAZUPX010000334.1:0-5340 GCA_964622155.1 uncultured Planctomycetaceae bacterium
CGAGGGCGTCGGCGGGCCAATTCTTGGATCGCCAGGTTTGAACAATCAGACGGTTGGGCTCCGTGTGCAGAAGCGTCCCGGAAAGCATCCCGTCGAAGGCACTGAATGGCGTGCCCGCACGGGGCTCGATTTCCACGCGCGCTCCCGTGAAGCTTGAATGGGAGCGAGAGTCGAGGTACATATCGAACAGTTGGCCAGGGTGAGCTAAAAAGGAAGCAGCGAGGATGACGTTTTTCGGCATGCAGGCGAACTCCAATTGCAAAGGGGACCGAGACCATGTGCAACGATCGACCGATTTCGACGCGACTGATCTGCTTGGGGCTTGTCGCGTTGACGCTTACACTTGTCGTCACCGCGAAGGAAGCCCTGGGGCAAGAGGAAACTCAATCTAAGATCCCCGCGGTCGGCGATAAAGCCCCGGATTTTACGCTTCAGGCCCTCGATGGCCGGCAAGTGGCGTTGTCCAAGCTGACCACGGATTCGCCAGTTGTGTTGATCGTGCTGCGCGGTTATCCCGGATATCAGTGTCCGATTTGCTCGATCCAGGTCGGCAGTCTCATGGGCCGAGCGAAGGATTTCGCCGAAGCTGGAGCAAGAGTCGTGCTCGTCTATCCCGGCCCCGGCGAGAAACTGAGCGATCGAGCGACCGAGTTTCTCAAAGCCAAGAGCTTGCCGGATCACTTTGCGATGGTCACCGACCCGGACTACGAGTTCACGCGCGCCTACGGCCTTCGATGGGATGCCCCGCGTGAGACGGCCTACCCATCGACGTTTGTCGTGGATCGGCAGGGAACCGTGCGATTCGCCAAGGTGAGCAGAACTCACGGCGATCGGGCCAATGCCGCGGAAATCCTCAAGGCACTTGCCGACTCCAAGTAATTCGACCCAGCACAAAGGGACCCAGCCATGCCCAATCGCTTCGTCCACGGTGTGGAATTGCATACCAAGAATCCAAAGGCCGCGAAGGAGTTTTACGAGAGTTTGTTTAACTGGGAGTTCGAAGACTTTCCGCAAATGAATTATTCAAGCTTCGCGGCGCCAGGCGCAGACGGCGGCGTCATGCAGAACCCAGTCGGCGATTCACCCGGACACTGGGCGCCCTACTTCCTGGTCGACGACGTCGCCGCGGCAGTCAAGAAGGCCAGGTCGCTGGGTGGCTCGGTCGTAGTCGACGCGACCGAAATCCCCGGCCACGGCTCGTTCGGCATTATCACCGATCCGACCGGCGCCACATTTGGGCTGTGGAAGGGAGCAAGCTGACAGGATTGGTAGCCTGTCGAAATGGTTCGCGGGTCACTACGATAAAGGGTGCCGTCAACGGTGCCTTTGTGACAATCCAGGTGAAACCTCTTATGAGCAACATCAGGCTCACGCAACGTTGTGTCTGTTGCTTTCTTATCGCATCGCTGGCGGCGCTCGCGCCCTCCGGCAATAGCTGGGCGGCCGAGCCGCCTGCGCCCAGTATTACGCCGGTTGCCGACGCAATCTCCCCGCCGAGGTTTCTGGCCACATGGGGCGAGGCGGGAACGGGCGATGGTCAGTTCCAAGCGCCAATCGGCATCGCAATTAATGCGGCCGATGAGGTGTTCATCACCGACGCGCGAAACGATTGCCTGCAACGATTCACGCGCGACGGGACGTTTTTGGACAAGGCCTCGACCGGGGCTTTTCCCGGCGGAATCGCGATCGACCGCCAGGGACTGATCTATGTGGCGGTCATGATGGACCACAAGATCAGCGTGTTTCGGCCGAAGGGAAATGTGCCAGCCGAAGCGGGCGCGGCGCCGGCTTTCGAGCTGGTGCGCGAGTGGGGGACCAAGGGCACGGGCGAGGGCCAGTTCGATCAGCCCGGCGGTTTGGCATTTGGGCTGGACGGTTCGCTGTTCGTTTGCGACCAGGTGAACCACCGCGTGCAGCGGTTCACGCCCGAGGGCAAGTTTCTGACCAGGTGGGGCGAGTACGGCGATGCACCGGGCCAATTCGGCAAACCCGAGCCTCCGACCCACCGCGTGGGCGGCCCCTGCATGGCGGCGGTCGATCGAGATGGCAACGTCTTCACCACCGAGCCGACGGCCGGGCGGATTCAAAAGTTTTCGCCCGAGGGAGCGTTCCTCGGCGCTTGGGGTAGCAACGAGGTACGTGCCGGTGCTTTTGGGGGGCGCGCCGAGATGCCCGGACCGATCGCCATCCTGTTCGACCGAAGCAATCGCGCGTGGGTCAGCGCCACGAATCACCGGGTGCAGTTGTTCACCGCTACCGGGCAGTACCTGACCGGCTTGGGCAACACATTAATCTCCGGGCACGAACCGGGACAATTCCACACTCCGCATTGCATGGCATTCGACAGCCAGGGCGTTCTGTACGTGGCCGATACGAAAAACTATCGCGTGCAAAAATTCGCGTTCGACGCCGCGCAGCCCTGACGCCGGGAAGCGCCTCTTTGTGTGCCCTCTTCCACGTTCGGCATGATTTTCGGCGGGGTGACCAAAAGCCTAATGAAGTAAACGACTTGCGACAGTTCACGTGCCATTCTTGACCCCCTTTCTATCCAAAGGAAATTTTTTCGCGATTTTTTCTAGAATCTTGTTGCAATGGCCGCGAGTCGAGGGTAATCTGGCCACAAATCAGTAGATTTTGATACTTCAGGCAGGCGTTGAGACAGTGTGGCGAGAAGACGGCCCTTACAGCATCACTGACCAATCTTCACCGGGAGAACGCTAATGTCACCAATCCCACTCCGCAGCTCTCATACGGCTGCGGTCGTTTTCTCTTGCTTCCGCGCGAAGACAAAGGCGACCTTCGGGACAAGCGGATTGGCGGCTTTCCTTTTTCTGGCCATGCTGGCCGCGCCCGCGCTGGGTGCAACCATCACCAGCGGCGACATTGTGCCTCTCTCCACCAGTTCAATCGGTTCCGGGAACGGTACTCTGGACTATATTCTGTTCACGGGGGCCGTCGGTGGCAGCCCCAACAACGCCGGTGCGTTCAACGGCGACGACGCCAACACGGATATGCCCAAGGGGGGCGCCTCCTCGACCGCCGACGAGTCGTACGTGACATCGTTTGGCGATTTGCGCGACTTTTATAAATTGACTTTTCCAGACGGATTCGGCGGTTCGACCGTCAACGAAATAGCGGTTTTCGTGGACATCAACGAATTGGGCGGACCCAGCGATGACATCAGCCTGACCACGTTCGAGGTTATCAGGAACTACACCGCCAGCTACGGTGACGACCGCGATAGTCCGTCGACCACCGACGTTTCATCCGCCTTGCAGAACATGACCAACGCCGGTTTCGCCGGCGGATCCATTCTGGCGGCGCTCGACAGCGGCCCGAAGGTGTTGGCTCAGGTCCACACCGGCGCCGGTTTCGCCGATCAAGTCATCTTCACGGGGATCGACCCGTTTGACGGCGCCTATGCCGACGCCGACCGGGTTCTGTTCCACCTGGTGGGTTTCGACCACACGAATGGCGATGAGACGCTGTTTCTGAGCGGCACCATTGGGCCGCAGGACGTCATCGTGATTCCCGAGCCGGCTTCGATCACCCTGATCGGATTGGGCCTGGTAGTCTTGGGCGGCGCTGCCTGGTCGCGTCGGCGGTGCACCGTCTGAAGAAAAAAAGGGGGACGGGAGTCATTGTTGGATCGGTTGGCGGCGCGCGATGTTGATCAGCGTTTGAGCGCTCAAGTCGTGCGGACTGGCTAGGATAGCCAGAGTTCCGCCGTTGATCCAGACGCCGCCCGATGAGCGGAAGTTGTTTTCGGCCTGGAGCTGCATGGGCTGGCTAGTGAGTTTGCGCAGCACCGTCTCGTGCTTCTGGCTCATGTCGAATGAGAACAGATCGACGACGTCCTTTCCGGCCGAGTCCGTGGCGAATCCCAGCAGAAACATCTTCCCGCTCGCGCCGGCGACCAGGTTGATCGCTTGATAGAGGGCGAATGCCTGGTCGGGACGCCAATCGCTCTTGTCGGCTCGGTCGTCCTGCCAACGGGAATGCAACTCGAAGCGGCAGGCCGCATGATCGAACGACTTGCCGTTGGACAGATAAAAGTCGATTGCGCGGCTGTCCCAATTGGCAGCGGCCAGCAAGTGGTCCTTCCCGCGCTGCACCAATGCGACCGCGCCGGCCGTCTTGTCTTTCGGCGCGCCCGAGCGGCGAACAGTCAGGTGCGTCAATTGGACCGGCATTTTGGGGTCCGCCATATTCCAAAACTGAACCTCGCTGCGTGTCTTGAGCTGATTGTCCTCCAATCCCACCACCAGGACATCGCCCACGAGCTGAATGCCGCCGGCATGCCGCAATGGCGGCGAGTGGCCGTCGGAAGGAAAGTGATGGACGTGAACCACGCGCCCCTCGGCGGACAGATCGGCCGGAAACTCGACGATCACCAGGTAGGCCGTCGAGAGCGAATCGTGCGAGAGAAACGCGAAGTGCCGGTTGGCTGCCGCGTCGAACCGCATCTGGATGCCTTGCAGATGGCCGCCGCGCGGGACCTCGCTCGTGCCTCGCGCGAACTTCAACAAAGTCCCTTCGGCGGCAACGTTCGCCAGCGCGGCCCGAACGTCGACCAGCGTCGGATTGCTGGCGACGATTGCACGCTGTTGGGAGGCCGCGAGATTTGCAACCGCCATCACAACACTCGCCAACAGGATCAAGCGAGTTTGCGAATGATGCGACATTCGAATATGGCTCCACGCAACTCGGTGGCACTGGCGTGTCGCCAGTGCACGTGCTTAGTGCGGATTATTCATGGGCGGATAATGACCCGACGCGTAACAGCATTATGCAAGTGCTGGCGAAGACACTTCATTGATATCCTTTTGCAGCCGCAACGCGGCGACCTGCCGTAGCCAGGGGCATCGCCCCTGGGGAAGGGCGGTCGACGTGAACCTGAAGCCCCAACGGGGCGCTCTAAGAGCGCCCCGTTGGGGCTTCAAAACCGTCTCGTGGGACATCGTGTCCAGGGGCGATGCCCCTGGCTTTTACAGGTTGGGCCTTTGGCCCACGAAGACTTGCGGGCAAAACTGCCATCACTTGCATAATGTTGGTAAGCGAGGGTGACGTAAGGATCTTCCCTCCCCGGCGCGCCGGGGTCGGGTTGGTGTTGCACAGCGCACATCAAATCCGTCAGGGCTATGAATAATCCTGCTTAGCGGCGTGCCGCACTGGCGACTCGCCAGTGGCACCCAACGGCCAGCCACCACCCACTAGCCCTTGGCCCCTATTTTTGCCGACAATACGCCAGCGCCAGCAGCGCATATCCCGTCACCAGGTTCGGATTGCCTTCCAGCCAGCGAGCATTCTCGTTGATCCACGAACCGTCGGGCTTCTGAC
>CAZUPX010000335.1:0-8617 GCA_964622155.1 uncultured Planctomycetaceae bacterium
AAAAATTCGCCAACCGCGCCTACGAGCAAGGGCTGACACTGGTGCCCTTGAAAATGTACTTCAAAGAGGGTCGCGCCAAAGTGCTCTTGGGTATCTGCCGCGGACGAAAAATGTACGACAAGCGAGAAGTGCTCAAGCAACGCTCCATGCAGCGCGACATTAGTCGCGCGATGCGGAGGCATTAACAAGAGGGGCTGGGGACTAGGGCCGAATGGATGGGCTCTTTTTCGGACTGGACTTTGCGTGCCGCCTGCGGTTTAGCATCAGAACTTCGAAAGAACTTCCCCATGAACGAGCGACAGCGGATCAGCTCGGGCAGCAAATGGGAACCAATCGTCGGCTATTGCCGTGCGGTGAAAGTCGGCAACCGAGTCTACGTGGCCGGCACGACGGCCACCGACGCCAAAGGACAGATCGTCGGGCCCGGCGACCCTTACGCGCAAACCGTGCAAACACTCAAGAATATCGAACGAGCGCTGGAACAAGCCGGCGCCACGCTCGAACACGTGGTGCGCACGCGCATGTTCGTCACCGACATCAGCCGCTGGGAAGAA
Source organism: uncultured Planctomycetaceae bacterium (assembly GCA_964622155.1). Taxonomy (GTDB): domain Bacteria; phylum Planctomycetota; class Planctomycetia; order Pirellulales; family PALSA-1355; genus CAZUPX01. The sequence continues at coordinate 555 of CAZUPX010000335.1, forward strand.
TACGGCCGGGCCCACGGCGACTTCTTTCGCAATGCTCGACCGGCATCGACCATGGTCGAAGTCAAGCGCCTCGTGGACCCGGCGATGATGATTGAAATCGAGGTCGACGCCGAGATTGCGTCATGACCCTCGCGCCCCGGTTAAGTGCCATGTTCGCGCGAACCAACCTCGACGCAAATGCGTATGGACCTATTGAATGCGGCGTTGCGCCCTCGGACCGGCCCCCGCTCGTCGATGCTATCACGCGATGGCAATTGGTCTTGTAGCCGCACGATATCCCAATACGATGTAGGCTCTTCGGGCACAAGCTCGCTCAAGAAATTCACGTGTGGCCGCCATGCTGCTGCTGAAAAACATACGCAAATCGTTTCGCGAGCCGGACGGCGGATTGCTGCCAATCTTGAACGTCAAGGAATTCAGCATGGCCGCCGGCGAGCAGGTGGTGCTGATGGGCAAGAGCGGCTCCGGCAAGACCACCCTGTTGCACGTCATTGCCGGCATCAGCCGGCCCGATGAGGGGGTCGTGCGAATCGACGGCTGCGACATCACGGGCCTGAGCGAGGCCGGCCGCGACCGCTTGCGGGCCGACAAGATCGGCTATGTGTTTCAGACGTTCAATCTATTGGGCGGCTTCTCCGCGCTGGAAAACGTGCTGCTGGGAATGTCCTTCGTTGGCGAACATGCCGACCCGGCGCGGGCCCGCAAGTTGCTGGAGCGCGTCGGATTGAAGCATCGGCTTGAACATCGCCCGGCCATGCTCTCGGTTGGCGAACAACAGCGCGTGGCCGTAGCGCGTGCCTTGGCGAACAACCCCAAGATCGTGCTGGCCGATGAACCGACTGCCAACGTCGATTCCGGTCATCAACAGCAGATCATCGACCTGCTGCGGCAGACGTGCCAGGAAGAGAAGGCGGCCCTGCTGATCGTGACGCACACGGGCGAAGTGTCCGAACAGTTTTCGCGCGTCGAACGCCTGGAAGAATTCAATCACGCGGTCGCCGTGGCGTAACGCGCCGTCGGCGGTGAGGGATTTATCATGAGTCTGTGGAAAATCGCCTGGCGGAGTATTCAACAGCGTTCGCTGGCCTCGATCCTTACGGGTCTCTCGATGGCTCTGGGCGTGATGCTTGTGGTGGCCGTGCTTGTCATTCACGGCGTGATCGACAAGTCGTTTTTGAACAGCTCGGGGCTCGGTTACAACATCGTCGTCGGAGCAAAAGGGGGACGGCTTGAGCTGGTCCTCAACTCGGTCTATTACCTGGCGCCGCCGGTCGAGAACATTCCCTACACTTACTACCAGGAATTTACCGAGGGCAAGTTTAAGACGTATGTCGAAAAGGCGATCCCCATCTGCCTGGGCGACGTCTACCAGGACTACCGCGTCGTTGGCACGACGCCCGATTTCTTAAACGAGTTGGATTACGGCGGCAAGAAATATGAATTCGCTCAGGGTCGAAATTTCGAGCCCGACGAGTATTTCTGCGGGGTGATTGGCGCCACGGCGGCGCGCGAGACCGGGCTCAAGAAGGGGGACAAGTTTCATCCGGCACACGGTGTCGGCCCCGACGCTCATCAGCATGACCCCTTCACCATCGTCGGGGTGCTCAAGCCCACCGGCACACCGAACGACCGCGCGCTGTTCATCAACATGGAAGGTTTTTATCTCATCCCCGAACATGCCAAGCCCACCGACGACGACGCGCCGGCACCCGCCGCACACAAGCACGACGGACACGATGTCATGCAAAATGACGATGCGGACCATAAAGAACATGGCGAGCACAAGCACGAGAAAGCCGACGAGAAGCATGCCGATCATCACGAAGACGTCGACGCCAAAGCGGCGGCTCACGCGGACGACCACAAAGACCATGCACACGAAGAGCACGACAAGGGCGATCATGACCATGAACATGCCGAACACGCCCACGAGCATGGCGAGCACGATCACGCGCACGGCCACGATCATGACCACGAACACGGCCATGATCCGCTGCCGCTCGAGCAGCGCGAGGTGACGGCGGTATTGGTGCTCACCAAGAGTGTCGCCGGCGCCCCACCCGAATTACTGGCTCCGGCGCTGTTGAAGCAAATCAACAAGGACTCGGTCGCCCAGGCCGTATTGCCGATCCGCGAAATGACCAGCTTGTTCGCCACGTTTGTCGATCCGTTGCGGCTGGTGCTGTTGGGGCTGACGGTGACGATCATCATCGTCTCGGGCATCGGCATCCTCGTGAGCATCTACAACTCCATGTCAGAGCGCCGGCACGAGATCGCTGTCATCCGCGCTTTGGGCGCCGGACGGCAGACAGTGATGTTCATCGTCCTGCTCGAGTCGATTCTGCTGAGCCTGTTGGGCGGGCTGGCCGGCTGGGTGGTTGGCCACGCATTGATCGCGGCCTTGAGCCCGTGGATCGCCGTGCAGACGGGCGTATCCGTCGGCTTTACGCAGTTTGTTGGCTACGAGCTAATCATCATTCCGGGACTGATTGCACTGGCTTCGCTGGTGGGGTATTTGCCGGCCGTGGCCGCGTATCGAACCGACGTTGCAAAGGCCCTGAGCTCGACTCCGTAGTCCGCCGGCTTCCAGTTTTCCCGCCCGGTGCGTTTCCCCCAAGCCTGCCCAGGCGTTAAGCTAAACAGGTGGCCGTTGGGGCTGCCGCGTCGGGAGGCACGGACGTTGTGCCCGTGTCTTGCAAGCACAGGCGATATGCAATAGCCACCCAGTCGCCGCCAGGTCGAACCGAACGCCGACACCTGCGTAAAAGCGCCTAGGGCCTTGTCCTACCCCACGAGCCCCCCCGTAGCAAGGAACAAGCGATGAAAACCGTCTGGAGACAAAGGTTTCGCCTCTTTCTCATCGCGTCGGTGACACTGGCGATTGTGGGCCTGCTGGCGTATCCGGGTGGGGCCTGTCCGTTCTGTGCCGCCGTGTCGCTGACCTTCAGCGAGGAGATCAACAACTCACAAGTGGCGGTGATCGCCAAGCTGGTGCAGGCTCCCGAAAAGCCGGGCGCTGCCGCGACTGGCTCCCTGGAGGTCTCCAAAGCCAAGTTCGAGATGATCCAGGTCATCAAGGGCCAGGACGCGCTGGGCACGAGCAAGATGCTGGAGGTTGTGTACTTCGGCGATAACAAGCCCGGCACAAAGTTCCTGATCATGGGCATCGACCCACCCAACATCAATTGGGGCACGCCGATCGCGATCACCGATCGTGCGCAGGAGTATGTCGTCAAAGCAATGGAGCTTCCCAAAGAGGGTGCGGACCGACTGGCGTTCTTTCAGGATTATCTGGAGGACAGCGACGAGATGTTGGCGCGCGACGCGTACGATGAATTCGCGAAGATGCCTTACGCCGGAGTCGTTGGACTGAAGGACCGTATGAAGCACGACAAGCTGATCGAATGGGTCAAGAGCCAGCAGGTGCCGGTCAGCCGCCGCCGCTTGTACCTGACGATGCTGGGCGTGTGCGGCACTCCGGCCGATTTAGGCGTGCTGGAAGAGATGATCCAGTCCAAGGACCGCCAAACCAAGGGTGCGCTCGACGCGTTGGTGGCGGCCTATCTGACACTCAAAGGCCCCGATGGAATGCCGCTGGTGGAAGAGCTGTTCTTGAAAAACAAAGACGCCGAATACACCGATACCTATGCGGCCATCATGGCCTTGCGATTCCACGGCACCGAAGAGAAGATAATCCCCCGCGCGCGGCTGTTGGAAGGACTGCGCACGATGCTCGACCGCGCACAACTTGCCGACCTGGTGATTCCGGATCTGGCGCGCTGGGAAGACTGGTCAGTGATGGATCGGCTGGTCGAGTTGTTCAAGAACGCCGACGAGGAATCGAGCTGGGTCCGCGTGCCGGTGATCAACTACCTGCGGGCTTGCCCATTGCCGAAGGCCAAAGAGTATATTGCCGAGCTTGAGAAGCTCGACCCCGAGACAGTCAAGCGTGCGAACTCGTTCTTCCCGCTGGCTGCTGGCGTACCCGCCGCGGGCAGCGACAAGCCGGCCGACGTCGCTGAGAATTCACTGGGCGCGAAGCCGGATGGGAACGGCGGCGAGGACGAAGCACCGGCGGCGACTGCGGCCGCGCCGCCCGCCGGCCAGACTCCAACACCGCCGGCCGCAGCCTCCAAGCCGTCGGCCAGTGCGGTCGCCGAATCATCGAAAGATGCGGTCGCGCCCCCGGCCGTGCCGGAAACGAGCTTGCCGGTTTATGGTGGCCTGGCCGCCGCGGCCGTGCTCCTGGGCTGCGCCTTCTGGTTTATTCTCAAAGGCGGACAGCACGCCGCCGGTTAACGATATCGATGGGTCGGCTGCTCACGCTTGCGCGAACATGCTCCGATACAAATCTCCATGAGCATCGAACTCGATTCCCGTCAATCGGCCGCCGAGAACTACGAGCGCTATCGAGCGCTATCCACCTCGGCCGTGGCCAGCCTCGTCGTCGGGCTGCTGAGTTGCTTGGCGCTGTTAGACTGGTCACTGGTTGCGATTCCGCTGGTTGGCGTCGCGCTGTCGAGCTTCGCCTGGTGGAAAGTCAAGCGGCACCGCGATGAGCTGACTGGCGAGCGTCTGGCTCGCACGGGACTGGTGCTCTCGCTCGTGTTCCTGGTCGCCGGCCCGGCGACGTTGACGTATCAATACCTGACGGAAGTGCCGGACGGTTATGCTCGCATCAGCTACGTCGAGCTGCAACCCGACCCGAACCAGGTGGGACAGCAAGTGCCGCCAATGGCCCTGGAGTTCGAAGGCAAGCGAGTGTTCATCAAGGGTTATATCTATCCGGGCCGCGAAAAAGATGGGATTCGCCAGTTCATCTTGTGCCGCGACCAGGGCGATTGCTGCTTCGGCGGAAACCCCAAGATCACCGACCGCATTCAAGTGACGCTGGCCGACCCGTTGCGTCTGCGCTATCAGCCGCGCTTGCACAAGCTGGGTGGCACGTTCCACGTCGAAGCTCGGCAATCGACAGTTGGCGGCGCCGCCGGAGGCGTCTTTTATCACCTGACCGCTGATTATCTCGAGTAATGGCCACACAGCGCCAATCCGTTGCCGTCGCAATCGCCTTGGCGCTGCTTGTCGCGGGGGGCGTTGCCTGCATTGGCGGCTGCACTTCGCGCGCGGCAACCACCGATGCCAGTACCGGGGCCGCGCTCGCCGATCGACCCGCCGATGCGCAAGTCGCCGCACGAGTTCCTGATGCAAACCCAGTTGTCAAAGAGCCGCCCGTAGAGCCTCCTCGGCGACCATCGGGGCTGCCGTCGAGCGTCAAAGATGTGACGTTTGACGACATCAAGTTGGACATGAAAAAGGGTGATCCCTTCAAGCCGGCGCTGCTGACCGAAAAAGTTCGGGCGCTGGCCGGCAACTCGATTCGTATTCGCGGCTACATCCTGCCCAGTTTTCAACAGGAAGGGATCAAACAGTTCGTGCTGGTGCGCGACAACATGGAGTGCTGCTTCGGGCCAGGCGCTTTGCTGCACGATTGCATTCTGGTCGAGATGATCCCACCCGCGACGGCCAGGTTCACGGTCCGGCCGGTCAGCGTGGAAGGCACCTTCTCACTCCGCGACGTCAAAGATCCGAGCAATGGCAAGTATCTGGCCATCTATCATCTCGATGGCAAGCAAGTCCAGTAAGCCTCGCATCGCTTGCCCGTCGCTTGGGCGGCGGCTGAGCGCTTGCCTATTGACAATCGCGATCGTTATCGGCCTCGCGCCGAAGACATCGGCCTGTCCATTTTGCACGGCGCTAGCGCCCTCACTGTCGCAATGGCAAGATCGTGCGGCCATTGCGGCACTGGTTGAGGTACAGGAGCAAGACCGCGACAATCAGACTCGTTTGCTCGTACACCGCGCGCTCAAAGGAGCAGACCGCCTGGCGGGCAGCAACTCGCTGGCCATCGAGCTCGACGTGACTGCCAAACCCGGGAGCCTTCTATTGGTGTTCGGCAGTGGTGCACCGACGGGACCCGTCGGCGAATTGTCGTGGCACGCCGTGGCGGTCAATGAAACCAGCTACGGCTACTTTGCGCGAATCCCGTCGCTCAAAACGCCAACAACCGAGCGGTTGATCTACTTCATCCCGTTCTTGGAGCATGCCGATCCGCTTGTGGCCGAGGACGCGTATCTCGAGTTCGGCCACGCGCCGTTTGACGACGTAGGCCGCGTGGCGGATCATTTGCCGATGGCCCGTGTGCGGGCCTGGCTGATCGACCCCAAGGTTCCGCAGACACGCAAGGGTTTCTATGGCCTTGCCCTGGGTTTGGCAGGCAGCGCAGAAGCTCGCAGCGCGAATCGCGAGCTGCTCGGTCAGTTGATCGCCGAACCGGATGACGATTTCCGCGGCGGCTTCGACGGGCTGCTGGGAGGCTATCTGCTGTTGGCCGGCACGGAGGGTCTCAAAGTTGTGGAATCGCGGTATCTGGCCAATCCGCGCGCCGCTGACGGTGACCTGCGACACGCACAGACGGCGCTGCGCTTCTACTGGGAGTATGGCCGCGAGATTCCCCGCGCACGGATCGCGCAGGCATCGCGCCATCTGCTTGCACGCGGCGAGTTTGCCGAGTCGACAATCACCGATTTAGCGCGCTGGAAGGACTGGAGCGACGTCGACCAGATCGCCGCGCTCTATGCTCGGCCCGGCTTTCCGCAGCCGGCGACTGGCCGAGCCGTGGTGGGCTACTTGCTCGCGTGTCCAGAGCCCGCGGCGGCCAAGGCGCTGGATCGGCTACGCAAGCTCGACCCGCAAGGTGTGACCGCCGCCGAAGAAGTCCTGTCTCACACGACGACCGTGCAGCCCAACGCACAGTAACGGCGCGCCATCACAGCCAGCCGCTTGGCCATCCTGCTACGACTTATCGTCCAAGTCCTTTAGTCCCAGTCGTGCCAACCATCGTCCACGTTGTGGCTTGCCCGGCTCATCGGACTGCGAGCCTTGCGGCAAGCAACTTGCTTGCTCGGCCTGCAACGCCCGAGCTTTCTCTTCGAGCTCCATGCGGTCGCGTGCCAGCTTGGCGCGCTCGATCGAGATATCGATCTCCGCCTGGCCGATTCGTTGCCGCCATTCGACTTGTACCTGGCGCAGGTTCTCTCGCTCCGCGCGAATGGTCTCGTCGCGGCTCAGAAATTCGGCAGCGGCAGCCTCCGCGGGCGCCGATCGTTCGCCGATTATACGCTTGAACTCCGCAATCTCCCGATCTTTCTGCGCGACGATTTGATCGGTGATGTGGATCGTGCCCTCGATCGTGCGGCGCTCTTCAACCGCGTTCTCGTTGTCGCGGTCGTCGGCCTCGAGCGAGGCCAACAAGCGTTCTTTTTGGGCCTCCCAATTGAGCGCGCCTGAATGGCTTCCGCTGGAGCTGCCGCCTCCCTTGCGGACCAACTTGGCTTCCAGCTCGGCGTTGGCGCGCTTCGCCTCGCGCAGATCCTCGACTGCCAGTTCCAAGCGGCGCTCAAGATCCTTCATATGCTTGGCGTCTGCCGTAGTCTCCTCGTGTTTGCTGGCGTTGGCTTCCACGTCGGCGAGCTTCTTGGTTAGCGCGTCGTGCTCGGCGCGCAGCGCGTTCAACTGCCCTTCGAGGGCCCGCTCGGCGGCCTTGTCCGATTTGGGTGTGGAAGCAGGTGGTTTCCTGCGAGCGCTCTCGAGTTCGGCGTGTAGCGCGGATACTTCAGTTTCGAGGAGTTGGACGTGGGCCACGCGCTGCGCCAGTTGCTGGTCGAGGTGCCCCAGTTGCTCGGCCCGTTGGCGAGCCAGCTCGGCCGCCTGGTCGGCATGATGCCGGCCGATCTCCTCTAGCTCGTGTCGTTGCCGTTCGTTGAGCTGGTTGGCTTGGTCGGCATGACATCGCTTGAAGTCGGCGGCTTGCTCGGCAAAGCGCTTCTCGAAATCGGTGGCCTGTTCGCTGAGGCGGCGCTGGAACTCGGCCGATTCCTTAGTCAGGCGCTCGTCGAATTGGGCCAATCGCTCGGCAGCCTGGGACTTGAACTTGCGCGCGAGTCTCTGCCTTTGCGCCGTCAATCGTTCTTCCTTACCGGCCAGTTGATCGGCCAGGCCGGCCA
>CAZUPX010000336.1:0-1724 GCA_964622155.1 uncultured Planctomycetaceae bacterium
TTGACTGGCCCTACGATGCTGGGGTGCTCGATCGCCGAGATAATCGCCTCGCCCGGCGCTGCGTGCGGATTGCCAAGCCCGGCCAGGCCCAGGAGTGCCAGATTATTGGCCTCGGTGCCTCCGCTGGTGATGATGACGCGATCCGGCTGTCTGCCCGACAATTCGGCGCCAAGCATGCGGCCGATTTCTTCCCGTGCATCCTCCAGCGCTCGGCGTGCCATGCGTCCAGACTGATGCTGGCTGGCCGGATTCCCGAACCGCTGCCGGTGCCACGGGGCCATTGCTTCGGCCACCTCGGGCAGCATCGGCGTCGTCGAATTGTGGTCGAGGTAGATTGAGTGCATGTGAGACCTGCCAGCGCCGTCGTGTGGGTCTAATAGACGGCACAGGGCCATCTTAGCAGCTTTGCTGGTGGTGCATTGCGAATGAGGATCGGGAATCCGGGCGCGGTTTTGCCGAACCCCGCGCGATATGATGGCACCTGATGGAACCCAATCAGGCCAAGCAGAAGAAGGGCTCGCCTTGCCCGAAGTGCGGCAACACATTGCGGCTGCGCCCCGACCTGATCGGAACGCAAGTGATGTGCCCCAAGTGCAACGCCACGTTCACGGTGGGCCGGCCCGCCGACCAACCTACCGCGCCGGTTTCGCCGGATGACGTGTATGAGCCGGAAATCCCTCTGAAGCGGTCGGTGATCGTGTCGGACGAATTGGTCCTCGACCCCGGCGATACGCCGCCGGAGCCAATCGAGATCGTGCACGACGCGCCGGCAACGTTTAAGCAATCGTCAGGTGTGCCCGAGGACGAGATCGAGCTCGACACCAGTTCCGCGGCGGCACGTGACGTGGTGTACGAGGCGGACTGGAGCTCTGGCGGCGGAGACTTGGAGCTCGAGGCTCGTCACGAGCGTCCGCCGACTTCCGAGCCCGATTATTTCGAACTGGCCAACGCCCGCGGGATGGTGCGACGCGAGAAGTCGACGGACGTGCCGCGGTGGACATTCTTTTCCGGAGTGTTCCTGTTTCCCTGGCAGGGGCCGAACATCGGGCGTTGGGCGATGATGTCGTTTGGCCTGGTGGTCGCGGGCGAGTTCTTCGTGCCGACCGTCGTGCTCATGACGGGCGGCTACACACCCGGTTCGATCGCTTTGCCGATTCTGTCCCTGCTGAGCGCCGTCATGTTGCTGTTGAGCCTGTCGTGCGCATCCGCGTTCTTTATTGCCGCGGTGCAAGACACGGCCGACGGCTTTGCTGAGGTCCAAGAATCGACACTGCCCGACTGGAACCAATGGTTCTTCTCGCTGTTCAGTCTGGCGAGCCTGTGGATCATTTCGGGCGTGCTCGGCTACCCATTGGTGTTCGTGCACGAACTGGGAGCGGCGGCGATTCCGATCTGCAGTTTGCTCTTGTTTCCGATCCTGTTGCTGTCGGCGATGGAATCCGGTTCGTTTTTATTGCCGTATTCTTCGGTCGTATTGGCAAGCTTGACGCGGCAGCCGCTGACCTGGTTGGGCTTCTACGTGATCAGCACAACGCTTGTTGTCGGTTGGTTCGTGGCCAGTGCCGCGGCGTTTCCCTATGCTCCCTACCTGGTCATCGCGGTATCGGCAACGGCCCTGGCGACACTGGTGCTCATTTACGCCCGGTTGCTGGGTCGCGTGGCCTGGAAGGTCTCGGGCGCGCCAATTGCCACCCAATACGAGGCGACGGATAAGTCTCCAGTCG
>CAZUPX010000337.1:0-1543 GCA_964622155.1 uncultured Planctomycetaceae bacterium
ATCGTGAACTGGCCGGATTTGTCGATGGCACTCGCGGCCAGTCGGCTGACCAATTGTGCCGCCGCGGCGGCCAGGTCGTCCGGCCCGTCAAAAATCGCCAGTTGTGGTCGACTCATGAGCAGCCGAGTCCAATAGATCGTACGCTTGATCGGACTGCATATTCTATCCGAACAAGCGATCCGCCGACTATGATGGTTGGACACCGGGCCGCGTTCGACGCCGGCACGACAAGTCCGTGAGAACCGCAATGAACAAACCGCGCTCGCTCTCCGACGACCAGGTTGACCAATTGAAGCGGCAGGCAGCCGAGCGGGCCGTCGAGTGGGTCGAGTCGGGTATGATTGTCGGCCTGGGATCGGGCACAACGGCCATTCTGGCCGTGCGAAAAATCGGCGAGCTTCTTCGCGAGGGCAAGCTTGAAAACATCCTTGCCGTAGCCACCTCGTCGACGATCGAAGCCGAGGCGCGGCGACTGGCGATTCCACTGGCTCCGCTCGAAAATCCGCCCGTGGTCGACTTGACCATCGACGGTGCCGACGAGGTCGATAGCGAGCTGAACTTGATCAAAGGCGGCGGCGGGGCGCTAACGCGCGAAAAGATCGTCGCCCAGCTCAGCCGTCGCGAGGTGATCATCGTCGACGAAACGAAACTTTCGCCCAAACTTGGCACCCATTGTGGGGTGCCCATTGAGGTCATCCCGTTCGCATGGCAGGCGCACGTGCGGTACCTGGAAAGCCTGTGGGCCGAAGTCACGCTGCGCCGCGCCACTGACGGCCAGCCGTACGAAACCGACCAAGGCAACTACATTTTGGACTGCGCGTTTGGTCCGATCGAACGGCCTGGGGAGCTAGCCGACAAGCTCGCCGCCCGCGCCGGAATCGTCGAGCACGGACTGTTCTTGGGTCTGGCAACCGACGTGCTCGTCGCAACGTACCGCGGAATCGAGCACCTTAGCCGCACCGATCGACCGCCAGAACCTGCGGATGAATGAGCATCGACTTCGGGTGATCTCGGCTGCGGACTGTCCCCAGTTCCGTCAGGCCCGCCCCCCATGCGACCCGATTTTTCCCGCCAATCGTCACGCGTCTTTGCCCTGCCGTGCCCTTTGAGCTAGCGTTGTGTTGAATCTCCAATGGTGTACGGGTCGCCGTCACGTCCGAGTTACTTCTCTGGCACAGAAAGTCACGGTTTCGAGCTACGCCCATGCGAGTCATTCTGATCTGTCTCGTTCTGTTGCTGGTGCCCCCGGCGATCATTGTCGGCTTCAAGCAATACCAGGCTGCCCAATCGCAGCAGCCTGAAATGCCCGTGAGCCACCGCAAGGCACGCGGTGAAGTGCTGTTCTTCAACGCTTCGTGGTGCGGTCCTTGCAAGAAGATGAAGCCCATTGTCACGCAAATGAAGCGTGACGGTTATCGCATGCGCGACGTCAACGTCGACAACAATCGCGCCTTGGCGCAGAAGTACAAGATTCGCGGCATACCCACCTTTGTGTTCGTCGAAAATGGCGCCGAGGTCCATCGCTTCTCCGGCGGCACGTCGG
>CAZUPX010000338.1:0-1878 GCA_964622155.1 uncultured Planctomycetaceae bacterium
CGCAGGGCGTGGTCACGCCGAACATCGTGGCCGCCACAAGCGGGCGGTCTTCCGTTGCGTCGGCATGCGGCAACGGAAGCACGATCATGCCGGCCATTGCGCGGGCCGCTTGCAACAGCACGCGCCGCGTAACGCGATTGAGGCCCGAGAGATCAACGACCGAGTTGAGCATCAGGATATCTTTGTCGCCGACGTAGTGTCGCACCTGGCCCGAGGCCAGGGTGCTGACCATCAACTTAGGCACTCCCAAGGGGAGCACGCGCATGGCGGCGGTGCCGATCGTGGTGCCGGCCGATCCGCCCAAAGCGACAATGCCCGCCACCCAGCCGTCGGCGTGCGCGCGTCGCATCCACGCGGCGGCGGAACTGGCTGCGGCACTGACGGCCAGACCGCGGTCGCCGCCGGCGCCCAGATGTCTTATGTCGAATCCTCCGGTTGCGAAGACCTCCTCTCGCGAGACGTCTGCGCGCACGGTCGGGGGCGCCAAACAACCGACGTCAACCCGCGCGACGCGCACGCCGTAGCCCGCGATCAGATCGCCCAGATACGCGGCCTCGCGACCCTTGGTGTCCAGCGTCGCCAGAAGAAATACGATCGGCGCCGAGGTATCGAGTACGCTCGAGTTGTCGCTCATCAACAGGACCTCGCCACGTGTTCAATTGGCCAAAGTGCGCCTCGCTCAACATACTCGAAACGTTGTCGGGATGCAGGCTGCGCGACCGTTCTGTAAACTGAGTTGGTGCGGTTCACGTGGCGACCTTCGAGGGAGTAGTTCGTGGCAGAGCGTCTCGGAATTTGGACGGTCGAGCGAATTGCCGGGCATGACTGCGAGGTGTACGAGCCGGCGCAGGCCAACCCGCAGGGTTACTCGGTCATCTATCTGCACGGCGTTCATCAGAACGGGCTAGCCGACAAGCCCGCATTTGTCGAGCAGTTTGAGCGGCACGGGCTGAGAGTCGTCTGCCCGCGCACGGCGCGCAGTTGGTGGACGGACAAGATTTGCCAGGAGTTCGATCAGGCAATCACTGCGGAGCGCTACGTTCACCAGCACGTCCTCTCATGGATGGCCGAGCACTGGCGCGTCACCCCGCCGCGGATCGCACTGCTGGGCACGAGCATGGGTGGACAGGGAGGGCTGCGGATGTCCTTCAAGTACCCGCAGATCTTTCCAGTAGTCGCCGCCATATCGCCGGCCATCGACTATTACCTTCGCATGGACGAGGGGGACGAGACTTTGCCGCTGATGTACGACGATCGCGAAGCCGCGCGGCAGGACTCGGCGACGCTGCACGTCCACCCCTTGAACTGGCCCCGCAACGTCTGGTTTTGCTGCGATCCGGCCGACGTGCGCTGGCACGAGAGCGCCGATCGGTTGAGGATGAAGATGTCGGCGTTGGGCATCCCCTTCGAGTGTGACCTGGAGACTACCGGCGGCGGACACGGATTCGAGTATTACAACCGCATGGCCGACAAGTCGCTGGAATTCATCGTCGCGCGCCTCGAATCGGAGCGGTTGCGCGTGGTGTGAAGCGGCCGCAATCGACATGCCAGCCGCTCTAAAGGATGTGCCCGTGCCATCCTATTCGGACGCGGGCTGTCGCCAGCGCGTCGAGCAGTTGCTCGTCGATCAGGTCACGGTATGCTGCACCCCAGTGGTCGAGGTCTGATTTGAGATAACGCTCGACCTTGGCAACTCGGTCGAAGGCAGGGGCGGTGTGGCAGTCGCCGCGCTCGGCGGCCGGACTTGTCACGAGGTTTCCCGAGCCAGCGGCCGGGAGACTCGCCGACGGTGTGGCCGTGCTACTGGGGGTGAGACTCAGAGACTGGATGGCCGGCAAGTGAGTCCAACGAGGCCCGGCCGAGGCTGCCAACCTGCTT
>CAZUPX010000339.1:0-4142 GCA_964622155.1 uncultured Planctomycetaceae bacterium
CTGCACGGCCTGCCGCAGAGAGTGGAGAGCCTCCTCGTGTTGGCCAAGTCCGTGGCACGCGTTGGCGGCGGCGAGGAGTTCAGCAATCGACAGCACACAAGTCTCCCATGTAGAATCGAGCCGGCGGCGACGTGCGACGCACAGAGCAGTTGTCTATTCGTCCGGCACTGCGTAGCCGTGGCGAGCCTTGATCGTTCGCACCAGCGCGACCAGCTCGTCCAATTGCCCTGATCGCTGGTCCAGCTCCACCCGAACTGTGTGCAGGGCGACAGGCCGGCCGGCGACAAAGCTCTCCTCCAGGGCCGGTGTGCCGAACACGGTAAACTCGCGCTGGGTTGTCGTGTCGACGCCGATAATTACGTCGGCCCTTGCCAATCGGGCTCGAACGTCGGCTGTCGCCTTCGAGCCGCAATCTTCGCCCACAAGAGCCGCGATCGGAATCGGGTCCATGGCATCGCCGCCTTTCCGCGCCGCCCAGGCGACTCGATACGTCCAGTTTGGCTAGCAATGCGTAGCCGAGGTGCCGAACTTCATACACCTGTCCACAAGACTTGAAGCTATTCGAGATTCCTCGGCCATGCAACCATGGGGCACCCGTGGCTGCCACGACCGGGACGCTGGCGCAGCCCCTGTTGTCGCGGCCCGGGGCGTTCGACTTTCAAGTTCGAAGGCTATAATTGGCGGTTGGCCATCCGAAATGCCGCGCGAATGAATCGAACACCAGCGGCGCGGTCCAATCCTTGCAGAGGTAACACGATGAATACTCGACGAGTCACGGCGGTCTCTGGGATTCTGGCGATTTGCGGCGCGCTTGTGTATCACATGGCGTCTGCCGCGCCCCCGTCCAAGGACTCCAAGCAAGAGTCGCCCGCTGTGCGGAGTGCACGGGCACATCTCCGATTGGCCGAGCTCACTCTGCAAAAGGCGAATGAGATCAATCGCAAAGTCGCCCGGACGCTGTCACAGGGCCTCATTGAGGCATTCACCGATGACGTCGACTTTGCCAAGGTCTGCCTGCAGCATGTGATGAGCACAAACTCGGTCGATCCATTCATGGACTGCATAACTCGCTCGGAACTGGTCTTGCGCGCCGCTGAGATCAAGTTGAAGAAGGCCACTCGCGCCAATGAGACGTCGCCCGGCGCCATCGACAACATGGACATCGAACGCATGCGGCTGGGGGTTGAGTTGGCCGGCCTGCAGCTCGAGCGGGGCAGGTCGCTCGTGAATGCCTCATCGGATGCCAAACTGCAGTGGCAGTTCGAGGTGCTGAGCGACTCTCTCGCGCGAGTCGCGCAGCAGGTCGCCGTGATCTCGCAAAACCGCTTACAGGAATTCTGATCGCGGCCAAACCGCCAGGAATCACTCATGACCAACAAAGTATTAATCATTGTCGGCGACGCCTCCGAGACCATGGATACACTCTACCCTTACTACCGTCTGCAGGAGGACGACTTTCGGCCGGTGGTCGCCGCGCCCGAGAAGCGCCGCTACCAGATGGTGCTGCACGAGGTCAAACCAGGCTGGACGATCACCAAGGAGTGGGAGGGTTACTCAATCGAGGCCGACGTGACCTTCGCCCAGGTCGATCCGGACGATTACCTGGGCATCTTCTTCAGCGGAGGCCGGGCACCCGAATACATCCGTGATGATGAAAACCTGATCCGGATCACGCGGCATTTTTTCGAAACAGGCAAACCGATCGCCAGCGTCTGCCACGGCGTTGAAATTCCGGCTCGCGCCGGCTGCGTCAAGGGTCGGCGGATGGCGACCGTGCCCAAATGCCAATTCGACCTTGAGGTTTGCGGCGGCACCTTTGTCAATGAGCCCTGCGTCGTCGACGGCAATCTCGTCAGCGGCCGCACCTATCACGACCACGGGCAATACGTCGGCGTGTGGATCAAGATGCTCATCGACGCCCGCGCACGAGCGATCCGCGAGCAGCCTGCCGCTGCCCGTTGAAGCGGCCATACCATGAGGACTCAACGTTGCGACTGAACGCTTCGCTCGCTATGTGGCTTGTCGCGATTCACAGCGCCTGGGCGTTGGCGGACGAGGGCGTGCGCTTCGAGCGGCACGCCGACAGCCTGGCGATCAAGATTGACGGCCAGCCGTTTGGCAACTACGTGTGGCGCGATCCAGAAGTCCGCCGGCCCTACTTCGCTCATCTTCGAACGCCCGGAGGAATGCAGGTCACGCGCACTCACCCGCCCGTCGAGGGCCGCGACGCGGTGGACCATGCCACGATGCACCCTGGCTTGTGGCTGGCTTTTGGCGACATCTCGGGCGCCGACTTCTGGCGCAACAAGGGATCGGTCGAGCACATCGATTTCGTCGAGAACCCGTCGTTGGTCGAGGGCGAAGGAAAGTTCACCGTGCGAAACCGGTATGTTGTTGCGGGCAAGACAATCTGCGAAGAGACCTGCCGGATCCTGATCGAGTCGGTCAACAATTACGGTACTGCGATCGGCTGGGAATCGAGCTTCAACGGACCGGACGATTTCTACTTCGGCGACCAGGAAGAAATGGGTTTAGGCGTGCGCGTGGCGACGCCGCTAACCGTGAAGAATGGCGGCCAAATCATCGACAGCGATGGCCGGATCAACGAGAAGCAGGTGTGGGGCAAGCAAGCCGACTGGTGCGACTACTCCGGAACGATCGACGGCGTGCAGGTCGGCGTAATGATCGTCCCCCATCCGAAGAATTTCAAGCGTTCGTGGTTTCACGCTCGCGACTACGGCGTGCTGGTAGCAAACCCGTTCGGACAGAAGGCGTTCACCAAGGGCGAAGCCAGCAAAGTCGTTGTGCGCAAGGGAGAAACATTTACCCTCCGATTCGGGGTCCTTATTCATCGTGGGGAGATCGATCCGGAAGCGGCCTACAAGGCGTTGCTGGATGTGCAAAAGCGCCAAGACGCGGCAAGGGACTAGCAATGCCGCCAACCGGCCGACTTCGCATTCGCTTCTCTTTGATGTCGCTGTTACTGTTCACAGGGCTGGTCTGCGTTTCGATTTCGCACTTTCGAACGTCGTGGACCTTAGACAAAACCCAGACCGCGCTACGGACCGCCAACAATGAGCTGGGCTACCTCACGATCGACGATGCCAACAAGATTTGTGCGATCGCCCTACCCACCTTCGGGCCAATGCAATGGCGGTGGCGACTGCATCTGCCGCCGGGCAAGCGATATCAGTTGCGTTGGACGTTCGGCAGCATTCCCGAGTCCGGCCTTCCCGACGCACCCGGCTTGAATTCGTTCTCACTTCCCGACCCCGCCGCCAGATCGGCCGCCACGAGCGAGCCCTTCCTCTTCACGTTGGCGGTTCACAAGAACGAGGCCGGACAATGGGTGGTGAATCAAGTACTTCCCAACTCCTCTGCTGCCGCCGCCATCGACGCGCCTGCCTGGTTGGACGACACCACTCGCGTTGGCCGGATGACAGAGCGCATCGCCGGCCGCAATCAGACGGATACAGGCGAAGCTGCTGACCCGCTGGTACTGCTGCGGTATCGCAAGGGAAAGCACGTGCCGCCCAACCAATGGACCGTCGACATGCAGTCCACCGACGGCCTCATTGTCTGGATCGAGGAGATTGTCGCGCGGTAAGACAACTTGCGGTCGCGAGCGCTGGAAAGCTAACGAGGGGCCAGCGCAGGTCTGCTAGGCTTTGTTTGAAAACCTGAAGTGGGGTGGCTGTGGAGGAGCGCAGCGACACCACAGACCGGTTTTTCTGGGGGCTCGCTGCGCTCGACCCCAGCCACCCACTGTACGGAAACGGGTTTCCAAATAAAGCCTAGTGCAACGATGCTAATGTGTCGGGTGGCACGTGCATCTTGCCCGTGGCGTGCACTTGCACTGGCGACACGCCAGTGGCACCCACCGCTGGCCGACCTCGGTGAGGCATGTGCGGTGCCGGCACCACGGCTGTCACTTTCCTGGCCTCGATAATCTGGCCGTCGGGCACCAGGGTTGCATGGACCTTTGCCAGGCGGAAGCCTGAGCGGGCCAAGAGCAATGCCCATTGAGTGTGCGTTCGCAGCCGACCGCCCACCAGCGCGCTCATCTCCAGGTCGACGAGCTTGACGATGCGGTCGGTGTTATTTCGCGGATCGAGCACGGCGCCGACTACGAGCAGCGTTCC
>CAZUPX010000340.1:0-3115 GCA_964622155.1 uncultured Planctomycetaceae bacterium
AAGATCGGATGGTGCAGCAGCAGAGTCGTATCGGCGGCCTGCCGGCTGTTGACGAGCGGTCCCGTTTTGCGACAGCGACGTTGACTGCGGCCGGCGAATCCTCGAAATCCACGATCGCACGGCACGCCCTCGGCCTGCAGCGCCGCCACGAAATCGTCGATCGGGCATTCGCTCAGAGCATCTGGACAATATCGCCACGCCAGCTTGTAGTAGCTGGCCTGGGCATCGGCATTGTCGTCGATACGTCCCCGCAATGGCGGCAATTCGGCCGTTTGACCCATCAACCGCTCGGCATTGACGCGCCGTCGCTGGTTGCGTTCATCGAGTCGCCGAAGCTGTGGGAGCAGTACGGCGGCCTGAAGTTCGCTCAGCGGAAAGGCGTGGTTGCCGCGGTGGCAGAATATCTTGGCGCGCTGATGAACATCGGCGTGGGCGGTGAGGACCGCTCCGCCGCGGCCGGCGGTCAATAGCTTGCTGCCGCCGAAGCTCAACACGCCGGCGTCGCCCCACGAGCCCGCAACGCGGCCCCCGATGCGCGCGCCCGGCGCCTGGCATGCATCCTCGACGACAAACAGGCCGCGCTGCCTGGCAAGATTGAGCAACCGCGGCATGTCAACCAGGTGGCCATGCAGGTGTGATGCCACGACCGCGCGAGCGTTTTCAGCGACGGCGAGCGAAAGCTCGTCGAAGTTCAGCAGCCATCCGTCGGGGTTGACGTCGACGAGGACCGGCCGCGCACCCGTGGCCTCAACCGCGCGAAAATTGCCCGGAAAATCGTAACCGGCCAGAATGACTTCGTCGCCGGGTCCAATCCCAGCACCGCGCAGAGCCAACTCGACAGCCAACGTGCCCGAGCAACACAAAGTGACGAACTCCACCTCGTGCAACGCCCCCAGGTCTGCTTCGAGCTGGCGCGTATGTGGCCCGTGGTAGCGTCCCCAACTGCCGTCGGCCCAAGCCTGTTCCAATGCCAACCGTACGTCTTCGTCGAGGATCGGCCACGTGGGCGGTTCGCTCACATACGCCCGCGGGCCGCCGTGAATCGCCAATCGCTGGGCGGTCGTATCGGTGGTCATGTTCGTTGGGCTGGTTGGACGTGCCAGTGCGCGCTGTGGCCATGCGCCGGTTCGAAACGGCAAGCGGCAAGTTTCACTTTAGCCGCTGCGGACCGCCAGGGCAAAACGGCTAATTCGCTACGGCAGATCCTCGCGAACCAGCGAAAACACGACGGCGTCGTGCTGAAAATCGTGCACGCGTAGTCGGCGACGGGCAATTCCTTCGCGCGTGGCTCCAACCTTGAGCGCTACACGCTGGCTGTACTGGTTGCCCACCGCGGCCACGATTTCGATCCGCTCCAGGCCCAGCGAGTCGAACGCCCAACGCGCGACCAACACAGTCGCCTGGCCCGCGTAGCCGCGGCGCGTGGCACTGGTCCGCATCCAATAGCCCAAGTTGGCGCGCAGTGCGGCCTTCTCGATCTGATTGATGCCAGTTGCGCCCACGAACCGACCGGTCGCGCGTTCGATAATTGCGAAGGCGTACTCGCCGTCCTTCTGAAATGCTTCCTCGCGCTTACTTAGAAACTCGATCGTATCCTGGATCGAGTAATTCGGATGACACCAGGAGAGCCAGCGTCCCAACTCGCCTTTCGACTCGCACACCGCTTCGCAGATTATTTCCGCGTCATCGCGCCGAAATGGGCGCAAGTGCAGTGTCTCGTTGGATAAGTGGACGTCATGATCGGAGGACATCATGCACCTGGACCAGACAAGCCGCGTGCCGACCGGCGCCCGTGGACGGCGGACCACACCACGATGATATCGCCTGAAGCCGACGTGCGTCGCTAGCAGTCGGCGTGTTCCTGACAGGTGTAGAGAGGTTGGGAAGCGAAAATGTTCGCTCAGGCAGTCTGCACCAACTGGGCCGCAACCGCGACGACAAAGCGGCATTGACCGGGTGCTCTGGCAATTTCTATTGTTCTCCCCCGGACTGGGGTCACCGGCCGACGATGTGCCGCACTGCGCCCCAAGTTCGGAATTTGAAACGGTTTTGCGATAGCCGATCGGAAGCGCATGCGGCCAAAAATTGAGGCCAAATCGTCCGGGGTGCGCGCCACGGGAACTCCAGCCGTTGTGCTGGTCCTGCTTGCGGCGTGGACGGGCGGCTGCGCGCAGAATGATTGGGTGCGCCTGCGACAAGCGCCGGCCAATCCGCTGGCGGCTCAGCTCAAGTTGCTCTCTCCGTCGGGCCCGCAGCCGACCGCCCGAACAAAGCTCCTGCTGCGCCGCTACGACCTGGAGCAGGACTTGAATCACCACTTGCCCGAGTTGCTGGTCAAACTGCACACCATCAACGACCGAGAGCCATCGGCCGACAAGCTGTACTCGATTTCGGAGCTGGCTTATCTGGCAGGCAAACGATCCGAGCCGATCAACCGCCGCCGAGCCCTGGAATTTCACAGCCTGGCGATGGTCAACGCATATCACTATCTGTTCGATGAACGGTTCGGGCGATTTCGCAATCCGTACGATCCCGAGTTTCGTGGTTCGTGCGACCTGTACAACGGCGCGCTGGAAAGCACGCTGCGCGTGATCAAGAAGCAAGGCGGACTTGTGCCCGGAACGACGCACACGATTCGGACGACCAACCAGACGGTCGACGCCACGATCGTGCTCTGCGGCCACGGCTGGCGGGCGGAAGACTTTGATGGGTTTCAATTTGTCTCTGACTACGAGATCCGCGGGCTTCAAAATCACTATCACAACTATGGGCTCGGCGTGCCGTTGATCGCCATTCGCAAAAGCCACGCCAACGCCAGCGTCGAGGAAAAATTCTATCCGCCTGGCGTGAGTTTTCCGGTGACGGCCTTCATGCGCGTGCTTCCGCAACAGCATCGCGACGGCGCCCACCACACGGTCCACATCGAGCTGCACGACCCGCTCAATACCTCTGAAGTCGCGGTCGATGGCCGGCGCGTACCCTTGGAAAGCGACCTGACGACGCCGCTGGCATATGCGTTGCACCAAAAGCAATTGCGCAACCTCGATTCGTCGACAGCCGGCTTGCTCGACCCGGCGCAGACCGAAAAGCTGCAAGGGCTGTACATGCTCGAGCC
>CAZUPX010000341.1:0-5541 GCA_964622155.1 uncultured Planctomycetaceae bacterium
TGGATCAGGCTGCCCGCTACATTGTCGACCCGCCGCCAGAGCCGCGCGGGCGGTAGCGGCTAATCTCATCTCGCGGGCGGCCGGGGTCAGTGACCCCGTTGCTCGACACTTATCCGTTTGTTTTGATAGTCAACGGACGGATTGCCGTATTATGGGCCGCCAACTCACTATTTATGCGCCGCAACCTCATGCGGTATATAGTCTTGCGGGTCGCGTACAAGATAGAGTCAATTGATTGACTCTATCTCAAATATGCCATAAGATCAGTCTGCTGATCCTACGTAGAAGGAGGGTGAGCGTGCGAGATATATCAAAGGCACAGATCGTGGAAC
The DNA here is from genome assembly GCA_964622155.1 of uncultured Planctomycetaceae bacterium. Lineage (GTDB taxonomy): Bacteria > Planctomycetota > Planctomycetia > Pirellulales > PALSA-1355 > CAZUPX01. The sequence goes on from CAZUPX010000341.1 coordinate 333, forward strand.
GCATCCGATTCGAGAATCCCTGGTGGACCCAACCGCTAAAGGACAACATCCATTCCAAGATGACGCCACGGGCGTACTTCGCGCTGTTCTTCAAGCTAGCCCAGGCGCGCAGCCCCCGTCGCGCCGTTCTGCTGATGGGGCCGCGCCGAATTGGAAAAACGGTCATGCTGTTTCAGGCCATTCTGAAGCTGATCGAAGCTGGAACACCACAGAAAACGATCTTCTATTTCGACCTACAATCCCCGGTTTACAACGGCCGCCGCCTCGAAGAATTGATACAACTCGCATGCAAGGCGAGTGGTTCCCGCAAGAACGCAAAGCTGGTCGTCTGTTTTGACGAAATTCAGTATTTGCGGAATTGGGAGGTGGAATTGAAGAACCTTGTCGACTCGTATCCATCAATAAAATTCCTAGCTTCTGGTTCCGCGGCGGCAGCCTTGCGACTCAAGAGCACGGAATCGGGCGCGGGGCGATTCACGGACTTTCTTCTTCCACCCCTGACGTTTTATGAGTATTTGGCGCTCCTTGGTAAGCTTGATTTGGTCAAGATTTCACCATCCGAGAAAAAATCGGATGGGGTAGATGTTGCGGCGCCAAATATCGAAGCGCTAAACGACGCGTTTGTACACTATCTCAACTTTGGTGGTTATCCAGAGGCGATCTTTTCTCAAGAAATCCAGTCCGACCCAGGCCGATTCATCCGCAGCGACATCATCGACAAGGTGTTGCTAAAAGACCTCCCGAGCCTGTACGGAATTGACGACATCCAAGAGCTTAACTCGCTCTTCGCCACGCTGGCCTACAACACGGCGGGCGAAGTTTCTCTGGAGGGATTATCGCAAAACTCTGGCGTGGCAAAGAACACGATCAAGCGGTACGTCCAGTATTTGGAGTCGGCGTTTCTAATCAAGACCGTCCACCGAATCGACTGCAATGCCAAGCGGTTCAAGCGGGCGCGTTTTTTTAAGGTCTATTTGACTAATTCGAGCATGCGCAGTGCCTTGTTTTCACCTGTTGCTGCCGATTCGGAAGAGATGGGCCATCTAGTTGAGACCGCGATCTATGCGCAGTGGTTTCACTCTACGACGGCGAATTTGTATTACGGGCGATGGCCGGATGGTGAAGTCGACATAATTTGCTTAGATGGCAATTTGAAACCAAGATGGGCGGTCGAGGTGAAATGGTCGGACGCGTATGCTGACAATCCAAGGAAGCTCAAGAAAAGTTTGCTCAGATTTTGTGGACAACATGCTGGATGCAAGGCGAGTGCAACATCGCGGACGAAATCTGCCAGCGAAATCGTCGTCGACGACGTGAGCATTCGTTTTATCCCAGCTGCCCTGTACTGCTTTATTCTTGGATATAACATCATCCGCAGTAAGCGAAGTTCGCCTGTATTTCCAACGACGCCATCCGAAGAATAATGTCGCCTTCCCATCCCAAAACTCTCGATGCCGGGAATTGTTTATCGCGACTAGAGCTACACCGGCTTACGCGAATTCTGTGCGATTCGAATCGGCGGGCTGCCGCCCACCGCTAAACACCTGCGCCGTTTCGCGGCGGAGTGGTCGGGCAATCAGTACCCAAAGAGCATTGCCAACTCTTGATGCAAGCAATCAAGTTCGAGATCTGTAGGAAAGGGCGTGAGCAACCCCGCGCGGAGAATCACCTCACGCCAAGTCATGGCCAGCGATGGCATCTGCCTACGGGAACACCGCGAACACGCGAGTCGGGCCGCCGCTGCCGGTTTCGATCTTCATGGGCGCAACGACGAGAAAGAAGCCCTTGGGCGGCAAGGTGTCCAGTCGGGCCAGGTTTTCCAGTCCATAACGACCCGCCTTGCCCAGCACGTGGTGAACAACAAAATCGCGCGACAAGCCGAAGTCGACACTGAGCGTGTCGATACCTAGTCCTCGCACTGCTCGCTCGTCGACCAGAAGCTTCGCCGCTTCGGCCGAGTATCCGGGAAAGTGCAGCCGCCCCATCACGTCTTTGCCCTGGTATCGCACCGGATTGTTCCAGAACCGGCTCCAGCCGGTGTACACCAGCACGACGGCTCCGGTGGGGATACGACCATTTTTAGCCTCGAACCGAGCGACGTCTTCGACGCTCACGCGGTAATCAGGATTGGCGCTGGCGGCGGCCGAAACGTCAATCACAACGCCGGGGGCAAACAGTTGCGACGGGGGAATCTGATCGACTGACACCTGCCCGCGCTCGAAGTGGTTGGGTGCGTCGATATGGGTGCCCAGGTGTTCCGGCGAGCGGAAGGCCTTGGACAATACACCGTCCTTTTCCAGCGTGGCAATCGTTTGCAGCTCGAATGGCTTGTAGTTGTCGCCGGGCCAGTATGGACTGGCGGCCGACAGCGACCAGGCCAGATCAAGGACATGGGCGCGACCGGCGCCAACGTCGTCAAGCGTTGGGCTCGCAACCACACAGGGCGTCTGTGTAGCGGCTCGGCTCATCTGCCGCCCGTACAGCTCCAAACTGACGTTCAGCGTCATTCCGGCCACCAACGCCCCAAAACCCAGTAACCAGCGTCGCATTTCTGCCCTCCCGTCACGACCTCGTGGACTCAAGTGGAAGCCTAGCTCGCCGGCCGTCTGCGGGGTGGGATCGCACCGAGCAGGCCGGTTACGCCGATTGCGCCGCTCGGCAAGCAAGAGGTGCGCCGATGGTGCTGGCGGCACGACAAGTGCCAGCCGATCACGCTAAAATTACGAGGGCCGAACACCGCCGGGCACTCGCGGTCATGGAAACCAGTTGACGGGCGGTCGTTCGTTCGGCAATATTTCAATGTTCGGAAGGTTGTCGCCGAGCGGTTGCTGGCACCGCGGGGTCCGGGTCGGATTGTCGTGCCGGGGGGGTAACACAGTCTTTTTGAAAGGGTAGTGGTATCGAACGCAATCAGAGGATCAACGAGCAGATCCGCATCTCACCTGTCCGAGTCATTTCTGCCGATGGCGAGTTGTTGGGAATCATTAACACAGACGAGGCCTTGGCCAAAGCACGCGAAGCCGAGTTGGATCTCGTCGAAGTCGCCCCCAATGAGCGGCCGCCCGTCTGCCGCATCATGGACTACGGGAAGTTCAAGTATCAGCAAAAAAAGCGGGCGAGCAAAGGGCACACCCATCACAGCAAGATCAAAGAGATTCGCGTGCGGCCCAAGACGGGCGAGCACGACATCGCTTTCAAGCTCAACCAGGCGCGCTCATTTCTCGCGCACAAAGACAAGTTAGTCGTCTCGGTCATCTTTCGCGGGCGCGAACTGGCCCACGTCGAGGAAGGCCGCAAGGTAATCGATCACATCATCAAAGAGCTCGAGCCGCTGGGCAAGATCGAGGCCCCTCCATCGCACCAGGGCAAACGCATCGTGTGCATCCTGGCACCCAAGTGAGGCCGCGTGTTGCGGGGTCGGCTATCTGCACGGCGCGCCGTCATATTCTCCGCAGACGCTTCAATTGGTATGAGGCTGAATTCTCGCCACGCGCAGCGGGCCCGGTGCCAGCACCTTCTGTTTGAAAAAACAGCACCTTGGAATTTTGGACCAATCAAAATGGCGGCGATGCCGATTTGTGTAGTTGGAGGCATCCATGACGAACGAGCGCGGTGCGAGAACGATCGCCACCTTGGCCGGAATCTTGCTGTTTGCAGCGCCGGCATGGTGCGCGCATGGGCCGCACCGCGACTCGAACGGCGCACAGGAAGAGAAGAAAGACGCCGACGATGAAGCGCCAAAAACGCTACTAAGATGGATGTCCGACGCGCCGCCCCAAGGCGGCCCGGCCGGATGGGATGAGCCACTGGCCAGTGATCGCCCCGATTTCACGGAAGCGTCTAACACCGTCGGACGCGGCGTTGCACAACTGGAATGTGGCTATACGTTCTTTTCCGATCGAGCGGGCGCCGATTTCTCACAACGGCACTCGTTCCCAGAAGCGCTCTTGAGAGTGGGCGTTCTCGCTGAATGGCTGGAATTACGAATCGCCTACAGCTATTTGAATGTGAACGGCATCGCAAGCGGCCTACCAACCGACGTTTCCGGATCAGAAGACCTGTACTTGGGTACGAAGCTCGGGCTGACGCAACAGCAAGGAGTGCTTCCCGAGATGGCGATCATACTTCAGATGACTGTTCCAACTGGATCACGTGCGGTCACCGCTGGTGAAGTATTGCCAGGCGTCAATTGGCTATACGGCTGGGACCTGTCAGAAAACATCTCCACGGCGGGTAGCACTCAGTTCAATCGAGAGATCGACTCCGTCACCGGCGAACCGTACTTGGAATTCGCTCAATCCTGGACCATCGGATATAAGCTGGCTGAACACTGGGGCGCCTATACGGAGTTTTTCACCATCGTTCCCGACGGAGCCGACTTTGACCATACGCAAAGTTACTTCGACGGCGGCTTCACGTTTCCAGTCACGAATAATCTGCAGTTCGACGTACGCGCCGGCATTGGCGTCAACGCGGCGGCGGACGATTTCTTTGCCGGGTCCGGGTTGGTGATCCGTTTCTAGGTAGTCTTGGAACCCTCGGTTCCAGTGACTAACTATTACTGTTCGACTGGCGGCTCCCCCGGTCCAAAAACAGGGGCGATCCCTTCTGTGACTCTCGGGGCGGCAGTTTTCGCAAGCTGGGCCCCTGAGTCGGCGACGGACTTGCACTGCCGACGGGTACTTGCGCATAACCGCGCGCGGCCGCACCTAGCAAACTTACCCCGATCATTCCGAGGAACAGGATACCCCGTGTCGCCCGCGGCAATCGAGTCGGAAGATGAAAAAAGAGTCGGATGCGAATCATGCGAACTTCCTTGTTCACAACTTTCGAGATTGTTAGACGAATCGGGTTGGGCCGAGCAGCCGCAAAGCATTGAACACGACGAGTAAGGACATGCCCGTGTCGGCCGCAATCGCCGCCCACAGTGATCCGTGGCCGACAAGCGTCAGTACCACGAACACCGCCTTAACTCCCAGCGACGCGAATATATTCTGCCGTATGACCCTCAACGTGCGTCGAGAATGCCGAATCAGCCAAGGGACGGCGAGCAAGTCGTCGCCCATTAGGGCAACATCAGCCGTTTCCAATGCCGCGTCGGTGCCGACCGCTCCCATCGCGATGCCCAGGGTAGACCGCGCCATCGCGGGCGCATCGTTCACACCGTCTCCGATCATCGCGACCTGGCCATACCGGCCAACCAGTTCCT
>CAZUPX010000342.1:0-7440 GCA_964622155.1 uncultured Planctomycetaceae bacterium
GATGGGTTGCGGAACCGGGGGCGGTTGAGACTTCGCAGACGCAGTCCCCGTAATCAGTTGCGCAACATTGCCCTTCGAGGCGATTCTCACTAGGGCATCGCCACGCTTTGCGGCTGTACCGGCGTGTTGATGCGCAGCGACTTGGCGCTTCGGCCGACCGGCATCAGTAATACTTCGGCTGGTTCGCCACCGCGATTGGGAAAATTCTCCACGCACTGTCGCGTCGCGCGAGCGCCCAGCCCGGCATACACCACCACCGAATAGCGCGGGTTCAACCGGTTCGAGCCGGCGGCCACCAGCGCGCTGTCGGCGTGCGCATAGGTCTCGCCGCGGACGACGAACGAGTCCTGACCGAAGCGGATGTTCAGCCCATCGACGAGTCGGGCAGTTACCGAGTTGGTGCTCGGCCGGCCCACAAGCAGCACATGATGCTGTTTGAGATCGTCGTCGGTGACCTCCGCGTCAGCCTTGACGCGGACAGTCGCGTTGCTGCCACGCCGGGCGATCTTGCGCGCCAATAGGTCGCCGGCCTCGCGCTGCGCGTGGCGATCCGCCAGCGTGCCGTACACGATCAATGCCCGCTCGGGCTCGATCTCAAACGAATCGATCGACCAGAAGTTGCCCTGCGGCTGTTCGACGGTCCCTTTTCCCGACAGCCAAGGGTCGAATAGCACTGCCAGCGATTGGCCCGCGGCCTTCTCCAGGTGTTCGCGGAACTCGGCGGTGGTGACGGCTTGCCCCGCTTGTGCGCGTCCGAACTCGTCCATCGCTTTGTCAAACGGTGCGGCGCCGAGCCGGCCGCGCAGCGCAGCCAGCAACTGCACGCCCTTTCCGGCTGCGATTTGATACCAGTCCTGGCTGGTCCACTCACGGTGAATCTCACCCAACGGCACGTCGTGTCCGGCGCGTCGCGCGGCGGCGAGCCATCGCGACTCGGGCGCGAAACGGACCAGGGCCAGCTTGTCCTCGTCGTCCTTGGCGAGCTTGCCCTCTTTGCTCTTGGCTTTCAACGACTTTTCCAACGACACGATCCGTTCGTAATCCGAGAATGCGGCGGCCAGCCAGATGTCGCCGTCGCCGGCGGGCAGCACGGTGCCATGCCAGGCGGCCGGCAGCGCGGTCGACCGCTGCCTCAACGCCGCCGTCTCGGATTTCTTTTCCGCTTTGGGAAGCGGCACCAGGTCGACGGCCTTAGCGACGTCCGACGACGGGTCTTGCGGACGCTTCGCGTGCAGCAAGGCCCAATCGTTGCTCACCAGCGGCTTGATGTCGGGCAAGCGCCTCATTTCCTCCGGGCTCGCGTCCCAGGTGCGACCCAGCGGCGGACCGAACAGGGCCCAGCTCTTAAGGTCCTTGGCCAGCGCCGTGGTCGTGAACTTTGCATCGCATGAGCGGAAGGCAGCTACCGGTGGCGTGGTGAACGCCTCGAACCCAAATGACGCGTCGATCTTGCCGCGGTGCTTCTCGAATAGTTGTTGCCACGCGATGTCGCGGCTGTGCGGACGGAACACCATGTTGGCGGGCTTGCTTCCCAGGCTGGGCACCGTCTCTTTGCGGACATCCAGATCCTTCATATTGTTGCAGCCCCAATAGAAGCCGTCCGTGCCGCCCGGATACTCGCGCTTGCTGGAGCGAGACAGCTTGTGCTTGTGCGTGCCCAACTCGAACGAAGCCACCTCGGCCGTTTTGATATCTCCCAGCAGCCAGTCGTTCGAGTACAGTCCATTGTTGCTCGACAACAGGATCTCGACCGCCTTGTCGATCGAGTCGGCATACTGCATCACGCGGCGGATGCGCGAGGCCAGCGGCTCACCGTCGGCGTGAAAGCCTGTCTGCGCGATCGTGGTCTCGCAACACAACAGTCCGGCGTCGTTCATGTAATAGTCCAGGCCGCTCATAATCCCGCCGGGATAGGTCTGAAACACGAGACGGTGTCCGGCCGTCGGCTGAATATCGAGCCAGACGTTGAAGTGCCGCACGGCGTACAGGTGGAACATTGTGATATGTCCAAATACGATCTGGCCATCGGCCGTGGCCGGCGCCGTGGCGGCGAACGCGCTGCAATGGTCGTCATCCTCGGCCTGCACCTGTCCCTCGGGCGGATCGCGAAACTTGATGCCCTCCAGGCCCGTGGCCGTGGCATCCAGGCTCGATTCGAGAAAGTCGACCTCAATGCTGGAGTTGAGCGCCACGACATCAAGCAGGTCGACCGGGCGCCCGTCGAACTTGGCCCCCGCCGCGGCGGCGCCATCGGCGATGCCTTTCATCTCGTGCAGGTATTCCTGCTCGTAGCGGCGCATGAACAAGGCATTCACCAGCGTGCGCAGGTCGCGCCAGCCGTCGGTGGGCGCTTTCGAGCTGCGCAGCGTCGCCGACTTTTGAATGTTGTCGACGATCTCGGCGGCCAGCAGCCTGCCGTGCTGATAACCCCGCTCGTACGGCGCGCCCTCGATATGCACCACAACCCAACCGCTCTGCGTGTAGCGATAACCTGGCCCCTCGCGCGTCACGGAAGCCGGATCGGGCGTGTAGTCGGAAGGTGGAGTCGTGGGGAACGCGGGCTTATCGGGAGTCGCCGCGTGTGCCACGACGCCGATTGCCAGCAAGAGCATCACGACACACAGCGTGCATCGAGTTTTATCAACAGGCGCAAACATGGCACACCTCCCGTGTGATCGAGCGAGCCAATCAGCACGTATCAGCTTAGTCGATCAAGAGGTTATCGCAATGGCGCGGCCGTCTACTGTCGCCGCGCTTTGTGAGCCCGGATTAACTCAAAACGATTGGACCAAAAGCTACCTCCGTCCTCACCGAGGCCAGCTACATTTGCGACTAGCGGACGTCTCGGCCATCGGAGTATGCTAGTGGCGAGCGTAGTAAACAGTAGACGATAGACAGCAGACGGGGAAGAAACGTCACCTTGTCGTCTGCCCGAACACACTCACGTTACAAAACTAACCGGAGAATTCATGATGGCCACGCATTGGATTTTGAGCATCGCATTGGGAGCCTTGACCGCCATGGTGTTGAGCTCGGGCGCCGGCGCCGCCGAGCCTGGTCCCACCGACCCGGACGCCCCCAAGGAATTCACCGCCACGAAGTCAGGTCTGAAGTTTCGCATCCTCCGCAAGTCCGACGGAGCGAAGCCCAATGCGACCAATGAGGTGACGGTCAACTACAAGGGCTGGTTGGACAGCGGCACCGAGTTCGACAGCTCTTATAAGCGCGGCGAGCCAATCTCGTTCCCGCTGAATGGAGTGATCAAGGGCTGGACTGAAGGCATGCAGTTGGTCGGAAAGGGCGGGATGATCGAGCTCGAAATCCCGTCGGAGCTGGGTTACGGTGCCCGCGGCGCCGGCGGCGTCATTCCCCCCAACGCCAGGCTGCACTTCATCGTCGAGCTGTTGGATATCAAATGACCTTGACCTACGACCCCGATGAAGCGGTGAAGACGCTACGTCGAGCCGATCGCGACTTGGCGCGGATTATCAAACAGGCCGGTCCGTTCACTTACCGGCCCGAGAAGATGCAAAGCCCGTTTCACGCACTGCTGCGTGCGATCGTCTTCCAGCAGCTTCATGGCAAAGCCGCGACGACGATTCTTGGGCGCGTGATCAGTATCTATCCGGGCGGCGGGCTCAAAGCCGAACGCGTCCTGGCCACACCCGACGAGCACCTCCGCGCGGCTGGCTTGTCGCGCAACAAAACGCTGGCGCTCAAAGACCTGGCGGCCAAGACGCTCGATGGCACGGTGCCCACCCTGGCCAAACTGCGAAAGATGAGCGACGAGGAGATCACGTCGCGGCTCGTCTCGGTTCGCGGCATTGGTCCGTGGACGGTGGAGATGCTGTTGATCTTCCGCCTTGGCCGTCCCGACGTGCTGCCCACCAGCGACTTCGGCGTCCGCCAGGGGTTCATGATCACCTACAACAAACGCAAAATGCCGACCCCCAAGCAATTGCTCGCCCACGGCGAGCTCTGGCGCCCGTACCGCTCCGTGGCAAGCTGGTACCTGTGGCGCGCGGTGGATATCGCGCGCAACGGCGAGCGAGCCAAATGAGTACAAGACTGGTGGGGACGAACGTCGAGATGAAGAAGATACATCCGCAGATGACGCAAATGATCGCATACGGGGGGAAGAAAAATCTGCGTCAATCCGTGAAATCTGCGGATCATGATTCTGCTGAGTGACGACGGCCGTGAAGGTATTTATCAGGATCGCACGGGTGCTACTGCTGGCTTGCCCAGCAGTACTGCTTCCGAAGAATTGGGACGGGAGTGAATGTTTCCGCATCGCGCGGCTGAACTCGGTCGATGGCGCGGTTACAGCATTAGCTGCAAATAGACGACGTCCAGCCGTTGGCCGAATTTTTGGCCCACCTCTCTTAGATGGCCCACCCGGGTAAAGCCCAAACTCTCCTGAAGCGCGATGCTGGCCGATTGATCGGCACTGGCGCCTCCGATGAGGGTGTGGAATCCGGCGATCCTCGCGCGCTCGATCAGGTTTTCGAGAATCATGCGCCCCAATCCCCGACGGTGAAACTCGTGGGCCATATAAACGGATGCCTCCACGGTCGGATCATAGCCCGCCCGGGCGTGGAATCTTGAGAGCGAACCCCAACCGACGACCTGGCCGTCGAGCTGGGCGACGACCACGGGATACTTGTCCGGCGAGTGCGCAGCGAACCACGCCTGTCGGTCGGCGAGCGTCTCGGGTTCAATTTGGTACGTGCACGTCGAATGCAGCACGTAGTAGTTGTAAATCGCGCTGATCGCAGGCAGATCCGCGGCGCTGGCATCGCGGAGTACGGTCGTAATCACGGGTCATCTTGAGATTAGGAGAATTCATCCGCAGATTACGCAGATGACCGCAGATGCGGAAAATAGAAATCTGCGTGAATCGGTGAAATCTGCGGATTATTATTCTGCTGAGCAGCTTGCTGCGGACGAATTTGTAAGGGGACGGAGTTTTAAAGCGGCCGTGAGTCATTGTTTCTCGCCCCCGAGCGACCAATCACGCCAGCATTTTTTTCACCACATTCCCGGCGACGTCGGTCAGGCGGAAATCTCGGCCTTGGAAGCGGTAGGTGAGTTTTAGATGGTCGAGGCCCAGGAGGTGCAGGATCGTGGCTTGCAGGTCGTGGACGTGTACACGGTCTTCGACGGCGTAGTAACCTAGCTCGTCGGTGGTGCCGATGGTCTGGCCCCCTTTGATGCCGCCGCCGGCCAGCCACATCGCGTAGCCGTCGACGTGATGGTCGCGGCCGATCAGGTCGCGCGGCTCGCCCATCGGCGTGCGGCCGAACTCTCCGCCCCAGATGACCAGCGTGTCGTCCAAGAGGCCGCGGTCTTTGAGATCCTTGACCAGCGCGGCGGCCGGCCGGTCGACTTCCTTGCAGCGCGCGTCGAGCGGCTCGCCGAGGTGCGTGTCCTTGTTGCCGTGATGGTCCCAATCGGTGTGATACAAATGCACGAACCGCACGCCCCGCTCGACCAGCCGCCGGGCCAAAAGGCAGTTATTGGCAAACGAGGGCTTGCCCGGCTCGGCGCCGTAGGAGTCGAGCGTCGCCTTTGCCTCACCCGACAGGTCGATCAGCTCGGGCGCACTGGATTGCATGCGATAGGCCATCTCGTAGGCGGCGATCCGCGTGGCGATTTCGGGATCGCCCACGGCGGCCAGCCGCGCGTTGTTCAGCTTCTGCACGGTGGCAAAAAACTCGCTCTGCCGCGCGCGATCGACGCCGGGCGGGTTGCTGAGGTTCAAGATCGGCTCAGGCCCGGATAATAGCGGCACGCCTTGATAGGCGGTGGGCAAGAAGCCGCTGCCCCACAGCGGGTTGCCGCCGCGCGGACCGCGCGGGCCCGACTGCAGCACGACAAAGCCCGGCAGGTCGCGCGACTCGCTGCCGATGCCGTACGTCAGCCACGAGCCCATGCTCGGCAGTCCAAAACGGCTGGAGCCGGTGTTGACAAACAGCTTGGCCGGCCCGTGATTGAACACGTCGGTGACCATGCTCTTGACGATGCACACGTCGTCGACGATGGCGCCCAGGTGCGGCAACAGCTCGCTCAACTCGGCGCCGCATTCTCCGACGCGGGCGAACTTGCGGCGCGTGCCCAACAGCTTGGCGTCACCCTTGATGAAGGCGAAGCGCTTGTTCTTGGTGTACGAAGCCGGCACCACCTGGCCGTCGAGCTCTTGCAGCTTCGGCTTGTAGTCGAACAACTCAAGCTGGCTGGGTCCGCCGGCCATGAACAGAAAGATGACTCGCTTGGCCTTGGGGGTGAAGTGTGGCGCCCGTGGCACCAGCGGATCGATCGCCTCGGGTCGCGCCGCGGCGCGAGCCTCGTCGGCCAACAGTGACGCCAGGGCCATCGCCCCCAGCCCCACGCCGCAGGTGCCAAAGAAATGGCGCCGCGTCGTGCCGAGCAATTCGGCCGCGTGCAGATCAAGTTTCGCGCGCATCGGGTTCACGATCGCTTACTCGCGGGTTACGAACTCGTCGAGGTTCAACAGCACCCGGGCCAACATGGTCCAGGGGGCTTTGGGATCCGCCGCCGTCGTGTCGTTGCCGGCTGGTGTTGAACCGCTGGCGGCCAGGTCACTGAGATTTCGCCGTTGAGTATCGAGAAACTCGACCAGACTGGCAAGTTCCTCGCTCGACGGCTCGCGGGCCAGCGCCCGGCGAAACGCCAGGCGAACGCGAAAGGTGTCGTCGGGTGCCGGTTCAGCCAGAATCCGCTCGGCAAAGCCTTGAGCAATCTCGAAGAAGGCCAGGTCGTTGGCCATCGTCAGCGCCTGCAGCGGAGTGTTCGAGCGAGGGCGGCGCGTGCAGGCCATCGTGGCGTCGGGGGCGTCGAACGTTTTGAGAAACGGATAGGGACTCGATCGCCAGAAATACGTGTACATGCCGCGGCGAAAGCGTTCGGCCCCTTTGTTCTCGCCCCAGAACTTGACTTGCTGCGTGAAGCGATAAATGCCTTGCGGCTGCGGCGGATAGACGCCCGGCCCGCCGATCTCGGGGGTCAAGAGGCCGCCGGCCATCAGCGCGGCGTCGCGAATCGTTTCGGCCTCGACGCGCAGCCGTTGCTGTCGGCCGAGCAGTTTGTTGTACGGATCGGCGGCCGCCAAATCGTCGCGTGCGGCCGACGACTGACGGTAGGTGGCGCTGGTGACGATCAGCCGATGCAGCGCTTTGGTGCTCCAACCGTCGTCCACCAATCGCCGCGCCAGCCAATCGAGCAACTCCGGATGCGAAGGCGCCGCGCCTTGCAGTCCAAAGTCGTTCTCGGTCGTCACCAGCCCTTGGCCAAAGTAAGTTTGCCAGACGCGATTGACGGTCACGCGCGGCGTCAACGGGTTGGCAGGGCTGGTCAGCCAGCGTGCAAAGTCAAGGCGGTCGGCCTTGCTGGCACGGGACACGAGCGGCGGCAGCACCT
>CAZUPX010000343.1:0-2299 GCA_964622155.1 uncultured Planctomycetaceae bacterium
ACCATCAATGCCTGTAACGGAGTCTCCACCCGGACTTGAAACGCATCCATGACACACCTCGGGAGTGATGAAAAACAATCCAACACCACCCCAGTCTATTCATCTCCCGCAGATAGCGCCAGAGCCTAATCGTGCACCCGCAGCAGCGGCGACCAGAATGCAGTTGCGGCGCTTAGTGCAGCGCGGGGAGGCCGGGGCTGTTGACCGCCAGGCAGCGCTCGCACAGTTGCGGCGGGAGTTGATTCTTGAGCCAGTCGTTCAACCGGCTGCAACCAAGCGCGTGAACGCAACGGCGCGGATCATCGGCGGTGCCGCGATAGCCCCAATGCACCGCCACCAGCTTCCCCTCGCGGATGATCGGTCCGCCGCTGTCGCCGGGGATCGTCACCTGCTTGTCCTGCACCCCTTGCGCCGCAATTAGCGCGCGCGGCGGATCGCCTTCCATCGGAATTGGGCTGGCCACTTTGGCCAAAAACGATCGGAATCGCTTGGGACCGTAACCCCAGATCTCGACCAATTCACCGAGCGCGGGATTGTGGTCCGCCAGTGGCACCGGGACGATCCCCTTCGGTGCATAGATCCACAGCGCGGCCACATCGAGCTTGCGGTCTAGTGCAATGATCGTGGCGCCCGAGATCTGCCCGTCCGGAAATTCCACGGTGGTGGGACCGCGTTTGGCTTCGAACAAATGGGCCGCCGTCAGCACAAGCCCCTGGTCGCCATCGACGGCGATCAACGTGCCGCTGCCGGTGATCGAGGGGCCTGGCACGCGATAACCGCTGACCCAGTTGCGGACGCGAGCTGCCGCCAGCCGCGATCCGTCCTGGACGTAAGAAACAGCGTCAACCGGCGGAGCGGGACCTCCGCCAGCGAGACTGGCCAGGATCAATACCAATTGATACACGAGCGGCACCACGGTGGGAGCTAGTATCGCCATCTTTCCGAGACGGGTGCGATGCCGGTGGCACGCGGACCGCCACGAATGGTTACAGCATAGTCAGAGGCCAAGGTGATTTACAGGGGCCAAGCGTTCAAATGGCCCTAATCCTGAGCAGGTTCGACAAATGCGATCGCTCCACCAGGTTCCCTGATCGTCGAGCCACAGCGTTCTAAAACTCGCCGAACGGCCAATCAGGTAGTCCCCGCCAACGGGTCAACCCATCAGGCCGCGCCTCAATACCCAGCAGCGCAGCCGTCTTTTCGCGGTTCGGTGGCGCCGCGCAGGGTCCCGTTCTTCAGGTCGACCTGGATGGCCTGATAACCGCCGAAGCCGCCGCCGCGGCCGGTGGAAACCTGGTGTCCTTTCTTCTCGAGCGTCGAGATCACTTCGCGACCGACCGACGGCTCGACGACGACTCTGCCGCCCCGCGGCTCAGCCGGGTGACCTTCGGGCGTGGCGCTGCCGTCGTGCCGAACTCGGGCTTCGTCGCCCGCCTCTTGCAGGTTCATATCGAAGTCGATCAAGTCGACCAGAATTTGCACGTGCCCCTGGGCTTGCATGTCGCCCCCCATCACGCCGAACGACAGCCACGGCTTGCCGTCCTTGGTGACCATCGCCGGAATGATCGTATGAAAGGGTCGTTTGTGCGGCTCCAGGCGGTTCAGGTGGGTGTCGTCGAGAGCAAACAGGGCCCCGCGGTTCTGGATCACGAAGCCCACATCGCCTGGCACCACATATGAGCCGAACCCACCGAAATTGCTCTGAATAAACGAGCAGCAGTTCCGGTCCTTGTCCACAACCGTCAGGTAGATCGTGTCGCCGTGTTCCATTTTTGGATTGCCGGGATCGACGTCGATGGCGGCCTTGGCCATGTCGATCAGCTTTCCCCGCTCGGCCGCGTAGGGCTTGGAGATCAGTTCCTTGGTAGGCAGCCTGGCAAAGGCCGGGTCGGCGTAAAACCTGGCCCGATCGGCAAACGCCACCTTCTTGGCCTCGACGAACAGGTGGAACCATTCGGCACTGCCGCGCCCCATTTTCCGCACATCGTATGGCTCGATCAGATTCAGCATCTGCAGGGCGGCAATGCCCTGGCCGTTGGGCGGCAACTCCCACACGTCGTAGCCGCGATAGTTAGTCGACACCGGCTCAACCCAGTCGGAGTGATGGTCGGCCAGGTCCTTGAGCGAGAAATAACCCTCGTTGGCGTCGCTAAAGGAGACGATCTTCTGGGCAATGGAACCCTTGTAGAACGCGGCCGGACCTTCCTTGGCGATCGCCCGATAGCTGGCGGCCAGGTTCGGATTGCGGAAGATCTCCCCCTCGGCCGGAGAGCTGCCTCCGGGCAGATAGGTCTTGGCC
>CAZUPX010000344.1:0-3165 GCA_964622155.1 uncultured Planctomycetaceae bacterium
CGCATGGCCGGGCGGAAAAAACTTGTTGAATAAGTCCCCCTACAAGGGTCCGCTCGTCGAATTTGACGCCAACTACTTCATCCACCTGTCGGCGGGCACCGATGACCGGGCGGGCGGAAAGCTCTTGTTCTTCAACACCGAGCAACCGCTCCCCCCGGCAGCCAACCCCAAACCAGAGTTTCCGTCCCAGCAAGAATCGCTCGTCGCGGCCAGGAAACATTCCGGCGCATGGGTCGACGCTCAGTCCGCCAGCGGATGGGATCTGCCGATATGGATCGCCTGCGGAGGGCTCGACTCGATCCAACTGCTCAACAGCAACCTCGTGCGCAGAGGCACTTCACGGCGCGACGCCACCGGCAAGCCGCGAGACCATCTCCTGTTTCCGGGTCCCTCGGGCGACGGCCGGTGGAACGAAAGAATCTACTATCACTTGCTCAACTGCGGATTGCGAATCGTGCCGACGGCCGGCAGCGGGTCGGGGGATGCTGCCAATCCGCTGGGTTACAACCGGATATACGTTCACGTCGATCCGCCGCTGACCTATGAAAAGTGGTGGCAAGGCCTGCGCGAGGGGCGTGTCGTCGTGACCAATGGGCCGTTGATCCGCCCGAACGTCGAGGGCGAGCTGCCGGGTCACGTTTTTCAAGCGGAAAGTGGAGCCGAGGTCGAGTTGGAAGTCGGTCTCACGTTGTCGACACGAGATCGCGTGTCGTACTTGGAAATCATCAAGAACGGAGAGCTTGCACACCAGGTCCGGCTCGACGAATGGACCAGGCTGGGTGGCAAGCTGCCAGCAGTGATGTTCCACCAGAGCGGCTGGTTTGTGATTCGTGCGGTGATCGACGCGGCCGATACCTACCGGTTGGCGTCGACCGCTCCGTACTACGTCGAAATCGGCGAGCGACCGCGGATCAGCAAGTCGTCGGCACAGTTCTTCCTGGACTGGCTGGCTGAGCGCACCACTCAGGTGACACAAAAGCTCGACGATCCACTCCAGCGTGACGCCGTGCTCGCGTATCACCGCCAGGCAAAGTCCTTCTGGAAGGAACTTGTCGCACGTGCCAACGCACCCTAGCGGGTGCACCTGGGCGTCGAGCTCAGCGCGCCTCATTTGTGCGCTGATTTTGGCTCGCTACCCCAGAATTTCCACCAAGGCGCGGCGCTTTTTTTGGCTGGCCCGTTGTGCGACGCGTGCTTGTTTCCCTTGACGTCGATCATGCCGTTGGTGTTGGCGCCTGCCATTTGCGTCGCGGCCAGCTTGGCGCCCTTGAGGTTGGCTTCCTGCAGATCGGCGCCGCGCAGGTTTGCGCCCGAGAGGTCCGAGGCCCGCATGTCGGCACGGATCAGTTTGGCGTCGTGAAAGTCGGCCCGTAGATCGGCCATACTCAGGTCCGCGCCCGATAGATCGGCGTTGATCAGGATCGCTTCCTGCAGTTGCGCGTAGCGGAGATTTGCTTTGACGAGCCGTGCTTCTTGCAACTCGGCGTGGTGCAGCTTGGCGTCAGTCAAATCGGCGCCGCTCAAGTCGGCGTGCACCAGGTTGGCGCCATTGAGATACGCGCCGTTCAATAGTGCGCCGGTTAGATTTGCGTTCTGCAAGTCGGCGTCGCGCAGATCGGAGTTGACCAGGTCGGCGCCGGCCATGTTAGCGCCGGCCAGATCGGCCCCTCTCAGCCGCGATCCGGCCATCTTCCTGCCGGCCAACGAATCGCCATCGAGTTGCACAAGGACCGCGCGTGTTTTCTTGTGCTTGATTTCGAGCATGATTGCGCACCTCGCAGTTCGGCAGCCGTCTTGCTCCTGCCCACTGGAGGTGCGCGTCGTGTACGCGCGACTCAAGCGGCGCCTGGCGATCCACCGGATCGATCCCGGACATGCTATGGCAACACGGCTAGCGGGAACGGCAAATCGGCTCTTTCGTGCCGCCGCCCGCGGTGCTCTGCTCTGTCCGACGAGCGTCAACCGGCCACAAGGCCGGATCTCTTCCGCCGAGAAAAGTGGCTGGCAGCCACTGGGAATGGGTTCAACCTCGCCGAAGCGTGACTGAACGCCTATTATACCACCCGAAGACAGGGTAGCTACTAGCATTTAGTCTGGCCGTCCGAAACGGCGCCAGCCCCCTCTACAGGTTACGGTCAATCGGGGGCTGCCATTGCACGTTCGTGGTGCGTGGCAAGAGGATATAAACTGGTCATGCGGGGCGATGGCGTGGCTGTGGATACCTGGGGCTGACGAGAATGGACTTTCGCGTTGAGTTGGACGTGTTTCGCGGGCCTTTGGACCTGCTTCTGTACCTGGTGCGCAAGCACGAGGTGGAAATCGTCGATATTCCGATCGCCCTAATTGCCGAGCAGTTCCTGGAATATCTGGCCGTGATCCAGCAGCTCGACGTCAACGCCGCGGGCGATTTTCTTGAGATGGCCAGCACCCTGGTGGAGATCAAAAGCCGCATGGTGCTCCCTCGCGGAGGCGAGGTCGAGGACGAGCTGGCCGACCCGCGCCAGGAGCTGGTCGAGCGACTGTTGGAGTACAAGAAGTTCAAGGACGCCGCCAGCATGCTCGAAGAGCGAAGCCGCGGCTGGCAGCAGCGATTTGGCCGGCTGGCTGACGACTTGCCACAACGCGAGGGCAGTCTCGGCGACCAGGAGATTCAAGATGTCGAGTTGTGGGACCTGGTCAGCGCGTTCGGCCGGATCATGCGCGACAGTGAGTCGGCCAAGCCGGCAAACATCGTCTACGACGACACGCCGATCCACGTGTACATGGCGCGCATCAAGACGCACCTGGCCGAGCGCGGCCGGGCCTCGTTTCGCGAGCTGTTCGAGCCCGGAGCGCACAAGTCGGCACTCGTGGGCATTTTTCTGGCTGTACTCGAACTGGTGCGCCACCGCTTTGCGCGGGCCGAACAGAGCAACCTGTTTAGCGAAATCTGGATTCTGCCCGGCCTGGAGCCCGACGCGCCGCTGGACGCCTCGAACGTGGACGAATACGAGCACGGTAGCGGGTAATTTCGTGCATCATTTCGACTCAGCTTTCCACAAGCGCAGCACGCGGGCGACATCGCCACGGACTTCTCGGCGCGCGTCCACTCGGTCCCAGCCGTCGCCGAGTAATTGTTCGTACGTGCTCTCTTGATGTCGTATATGCGCGGCGACCGCGGCGTGG
>CAZUPX010000345.1:0-2984 GCA_964622155.1 uncultured Planctomycetaceae bacterium
GGTTCTTCGTCGGCTCGACGACCGGAGTGCCGTTCAACAACTCCGGCACGGTCAATGTCCAGGCCGGCACGCTCCAATTGGATGCGGGCTTGACGAACCTAAGCGGGACGACATTGACCGGCGGAAGCTACTTGGTGAGTGGAACACTGAATATCGGCGGCGCTGACATTCGGACAAATTCTGCCAATATCGTATTGACCGGTGCCAGTGCGAGCATCGTCAATATCTCGACAGGTGCCAATGCTCTCGCGAACTTCGGCACGAACACGGCCATTGGCAATTTCACGATTCGGGGCGGCCGCAATCTCACCGTGCCCGGCCCCTTCAACAATGCCGGGAACATGACGATCGGCGCATCTTCGACATTTGCTACGTCGGTCGGAGACTACATTCAGACCGCCGGAACAACAATCGTTAATGGCACGCTGGATCCGGCTGGAAGCGTTGACGTCCAGGCAGGGTTATTGGGCGGCACCGGAAGTATTCTGGCGAACACGACCAACGCCGCAACGGTCGGCCCAGGTAGCTCAGCCGGCATCCTGACGGTGCAAGGCAATTACACCCAAACGAGCGCCGGTAGGTTGGAGATCGAGATCGGCGGCATCCAGCCTGGCAGCCAATACGATCGCCTCGCGGTCAGCGGCACCGCGACGCTCGACGGCACACTGGCCATATCGTTGATCAATGGCTATCAGGTCAATGCCGCTGAGACCTTTCAGGTTCTAACGTTCGGGTCGCGATCAGGAGATTTTGCAACGACGACCGGCCTGGAGGTTGGCGGCGGCATTTTCCTGCAAACAATTTATAGCTCAAGCGATTTAACCCTCGCCGCAAATGAGGTTGGAGTCGTGGTTGATCCGGTCTCGGGGTTGACGACCACGGAAGCCGGCGGACCGGCGCTGTTTAAAGTCGTCCTTAGCTCGCAGCCAACTGCCGACGTCACGATCGGGATCTCGTCGAGCAATCCCGCGGAAGGAACTCCGTCGGTCAGCTCGCTGACATTTACGCCTGACAACTGGGACGCCCAGCAAACAGTCACCGTGACCGGCGTGGACGATTCAGTGGACGACGGAGACGTTGCGTACTCGATCATTACCGGCCTCGCTGTCAGCGACGATCCCGCTTTTGCCGGGGTCAATCCATCGAATGTTGCCGCCATCAATCTGGACGACGACACGGCCGACTTTGTCGTCACTCCGACGAGCGGCTTGCAAACTACCGAGGGGGGCGGGCCGGCCACGTTCACAATCCGCCTCACCAGCCAGCCCACTGCCGATGTCACGATCGCATTGTCAAGCTCCGACACAACCGAAGGGACAATTTCGCCGTCTAGTGTGACGTTCACCGCCACCAATTGGGATGTCCCGCAAATCGGTACCATTACGGGCGTGGATGACTTCGTCGATGATGGTGACGTGGCCTATTTGATCATCACCACGGCATCGAGTAGTGACCCGATCTATAACGCCCTGAGCATTCCGGATTTGACTGTGATCAATGCCGACGATGACACGACACTGATTATCGTGTCACCGACATCCGGCTTGGTTACCACCGAAGCTGGGGGCACAGCTCAATTCACGGTTGTGCTCAACTCACAGCCCACAGCCAACGTGACCATCGGTTTGTCTTCCAGCGAAACGACCGAGGGGCTAGTCTCACCTGCGAGCATCACGTTCACGGCAGCGAATTGGAACGTGTCGCGCGTGGTGACCGTCACCGGAGTCGATGATTTCATTGTGGACGGTCCCGTAGCCTATACGATCGTTACTGCGCCAGCGACGAGCGCCGACCCGCTCTACAACAATCTCATTGCCGCTGACGTCGCGGTGACAAACACCGACAACAGCGTCGTGGATATTACGATCACCCCGACCTCGGATCTCGTCACGAAGGAGGCCAGCGGCACAGCCACATTCTCAGTGCAATTGAATACGCAACCGGCCGCCAACGTCAGCATCGCGCTTTCCAGCTCAAACCCCGCTGAAGGGACCGTTTCGCCGACTTCGCTCGTCTTCACGGCGGCGAATTGGAATCTGTCGCAGACAGTCACCGTGACCGGCGTGGACGATTCTGTGGATGACGGGGACATCACCTATACGATCGTTACCGCACCGGCCGTCAGTGCTGATGCCGACTACAACGGCCGGGATGCCGCAGACGTCTCGGTGACCAACCTGGACGATGATATAGCCGGAATTAGCGTGTCGCCCACGTCCGGTCTAACGACGACGGAAGCCGGTGGAACAGCCACCTTTAGCATAGTCTTGATCTCGCAACCATTGGCGGACCTTACGATTGCAGTGGCATCCAATGATTTGACCGAGGGAACGGTCTTGCCGGCAATCCTTACATTTACGCCGGCCAACTGGAACGTATCCCAAGCAGTGACAGTGACCGGCGTCGATGACTCGATCGTGGATCGGAACGTGCTGTTTTCGGTTGTAATCAGTCCGGCCACCAGTACCGACCCAAAGTACAGCGGCTTGAACGCACCTGACGTGAGCGTCACCAACGTCGATGACGATACGCAGGATCTCGTCGTTCAGAATCTGATGGTCGACGCCTCCAGCGTGTTGCAATCCGGCGGGACGGTGACGATCGACTGGAGCGACGCCAACACGGGCAATACAGCCACCAGCGGTGCTTGGTACGACCAAATCGTGGTGATCAACACCACCACCAGCCAGACGCTGGTCGATCGGCTGGTGTTGTTCGACGCCAGCGCGCTCGGCAACTTGGCCGCCGGCGGCACGCAAGCGCGGCAAACCAGTTTCACGCTGCCCGACGGCGCCGCCGGTGTCGGCGACCTGAAAATCACGGTGACCGCCGACAGCAACAACAACATCGCCGAATTCAATAGCAGCGGCACCGGCGAAAGTAACAACACTTCGCCTATCAGTGTCTCGTCGACCCTAGCGCCTTACGCAGACCTGATAGTGGCCAACATCGCGGTGGAGCAGCCGGCCGTCGTACAGTCGGGG
>CAZUPX010000346.1:0-4681 GCA_964622155.1 uncultured Planctomycetaceae bacterium
GACGCCGCGGAGCCTGATCGAACGGGCCGTCACAAGAGCCTCGCGGTTAGCACTTGTTGAAACTTGTATCATAGAACCACTGGCGGCCGACATCCAGCGCGCGAGTGAGTGCCAGCTTGGCTTGCGCCGGCACGAAATAAACACTCGCGACGAGAACGAAGGGAGGCGAGGGAGTTGGAGGGCGGGGACCCGCTTCCTCGGGTCACCCATGAGGCGGAGTTGGTGAGAAAAATCGACGTTGGATGTTGCCGCCGCACGACGGTCCGATACGGCGATCGAGACGAGTGGTCACCGATCTTCGTTCAAAACGAGAACCAAGAATCGGTGTATCCCCTACAATTGATACCAGTCCCATCGAGGCCGGGCGAGGCACTCGATTTGCAAGCGGTTAAGCCGCCGTGAAATCGCGATGCAACGGCCGGTTTTCGCCGTTTCGGCCGGCAGACCAATGCAATTTAATCTGTTAAGCTAAAGACTTCGACTTGTCCGTTCTCTGCCGCCTGGGGATGGGGCGTTCGATTCCGGAACGGCTCGTCCGTCGTCTACCCAAGGCACGAGACAGGCGACTTCCAAGAGGGGACGTGTGTCACCCACGGGAACGGAGTGCGCGCCAGCGACACCTAATGCGGCAATAACCAAGCGAGTCAGCGGCGAATCGTAATTGATTGCCAATGCCTATCTTACCGAGCGAACTCGACCTGTATCCTCCTGAGCTTTTGGACGCCCTACCCGACGGCGATGCCTCTTCGGCGTCGTGGTTGGCGATGTACACGATGGCTCGGCGGGAAAAGCAGTTGATGCGCCGGCTGCGGGCCTTGGATATCCCGTTCTATTCCCCCTTGGTGGGCAAACGCACGCGTTCGCCAAGTGGCCGGGTGCGCGAGAGCTTCGTGCCGCTGTTTGCCAGCTATGTGTTCGTATTTGGCAACGAGACTGAGCGCCATCAGGCGCTAACGACCAACTGTATTTCGCGCTGCCTGCCGGTG
The DNA here is from genome assembly GCA_964622155.1 of uncultured Planctomycetaceae bacterium. Classification (GTDB taxonomy): domain Bacteria; phylum Planctomycetota; class Planctomycetia; order Pirellulales; family PALSA-1355; genus CAZUPX01. The sequence continues at coordinate 987 of CAZUPX010000346.1, forward strand.
TCCGACGCCGGGCAATTGGTGAGCGACCTGCGTCAGATTCGCCGCCTGATTGAACTGGACGCGCCCCTGACGATTGAAGCCCGGATCGAGCCAGGGCGTCGCGTGCGTGTTCGGTCGGGCCCGATGATGGGCATGGAGGGCACCGTCGTCAAACGGCGCGGCAAGGACTGGCTGGTCGTGGCCGTCGAGTTCCTGCAGCAAGGTGCTTCAGTATTGTTGGAGGATTTTCAGGTGGAGCCCCTCTAATAGGCCCGAGGCGGTAGGCCGTCGGCTGTAGGGAAATGTACTAAACACTCACAGGTGGCTTAGCCCGACGAAACAAATGGCAGTGACATCAGTGCATTCGTTGAAGAATTGTCGCCTGACAGTTATGCTGCGCTGCCAGAGCGAGGCATCGTGCAGCGGCAGCGTGTGAACGTCATCTCTCGATCGACACCCCGGCACATCACATGACGACCAGCCTCATGCCTCAGCGCCTGACGAAGCGGTCCTTCGCGGTGCTCATCCTTCATGCGATTGTATTTGGCGGCGTGTACTGGTTCGCGTATTCGCTGCGCTTCGACTTCGACTTCGCGATCGCCAAAGATGATTGGATCACGCTGTGGTTCACGTTGCCGGCCTTCGTGATCCTCAAGTCGATCTTCTTTTACTACTTTGGTCAGTGCCATCGCTCGTGGTACAGCGTTTCGTTCTCGGACTTGATGGGGCTGTTTCATGCGGCCACGTTTTCGACGCTCGTGCTGCTGGCGGTCAATGGGTTGTTGGCCCAGAATCTCCATCCGCCGCGCAGCGTCTTCTTCATGGATTGGGCACTGACAATCCTCGTGCTGGGGGCACTGCGGGCGATCGGCCGCGCGTCGCGCGAGGAGCTCAGTCCGCGACTGTGGAGCTTCGGCTACCGCCGGGCATTGATCGTGGGCGCCAATCAATCCGGCGAGACCCTGGCCCGTCACCTGCTGTCTGATCGTCGGCTGAAGTATCAGCCGGTCGGATATCTCGACGAGGACCAAACACGGGTCGGCTCGACGTTAAGTGGCATCCCTGTATGGGGCCTGCCTGAGCACGCACTTCAAATCGCCGCGCGACTCAGTGTCGAGGACCTGTTGGTCATCTCCGGCGTGCTGACCGGCAAGCAGTTGCGCACGTTGATGGAGAGCTGCGACGGCGCGCATATCAAGCTGAAGGTCATCCCGGCCTATGACGACCTGCTGGCTAGCAACTACTCCCCGCAAATCCGCGACGTCGACATCAACGACTTGTTGCGTCGCGAGCCGGTTGAGCTCAATAGCGACGCGATCAGCAATTTGCTCGCGGGCCGCACGGTGATGGTGACCGGTGCTGGCGGCAGCATCGGATCAGAGATTTGCCGACAGGTGCTCAAGTTCCGGCCAAAGGCACTGCTTTTGGTGGAACGGTCTGAAAACAGCTTGTTCCTGGTAGAACAAGAGTTCCGGGCTTTGCGAACCGAGGCGCATGTAGTGCCGTGCGTGGGCGACATCACGGATCACGAGCGGATGGAGCAGATTTTCCGCGACTATCGCCCTTCGATCGTGTTTCATGCCGCCGCTCACAAGCACGTGCCGATGATGGAGTACAACCCGGGCGAGGCCATCAAGAACAACGTCCTGGGCACCTGCCAATTGGCCGAGCTGGCCGACGAAAACGGCGTGCAGGAATTCGTCATGATCTCGACCGACAAAGCCGTCAACCCGACGAGCATCATGGGCGTGTCGAAGCAGTTGGCCGAGCGTTTCGTGCATGCGTTTTCCGAGCGAGCCGGCACAAAATTCGTTGTTGTCCGCTTCGGCAACGTACTGGCCTCGAATGGCAGCGTGGTGCCGATCTTCCAGGATCAGATTCGCCGCGGCGGACCGATCACGGTGACGCACCCGGAGATCGAACGCTTCTTCATGACCATTCCCGAAGCCTCGCAGTTGGTGTTGCAGGCGGCGGCGATGGGCAAGGGGGGCGAAATCTTCGTGCTCGACATGGGCGAGCCCGTGCGAATCGTCGACCTGGCTCGTGACCTGGTGCGGCTCTCAGGACTGCAAAGCGACGACATCGAGATCGTGTTCACCGGCTTGCGGCCCGGCGAGAAGCTTTACGAAGAACTTTACTTTGAGGACGAGGAACGGCAGCCGACGCCGCATCCGAAGTTGTCGGTGGCTTACCACCGCCCATATACGCTGGCTGAGGTACAAAAGGCGATTGCGGAAGTGGCCGCTCTGGTCCACGAGCCTCCCCAGGTGCTACGGCTCAAGATCAAGGAGCTCGTGGCCGAGTATGCCGAGCCCCCCGCCTTCGTGCCGACGCTCGAGGACAAGGCTGCCCAGCCATCCCTCGTGGCGCCCAGCGTTCCGCCGGCGGCACCGTCGCCCGAATCGCGCGAGGTGCCCTGACGCCCGCCAGTTCGAACCGATTGGCGCAGACATTCCAGGGCCGAGCTGTGAGTTTTTCAGTTTTGATATCCAAACTCAACCACGCACGACGGCCGCGTGGAAATCATCGATCCGCATGCCGCTAGTGCCACACGACCGCGAAGTCGCGGGGGTGCTCATCTGCGGGCTCGGTTCGGCCGGCCGGCGCCACCTCAAGAATCTCAAAACGCTGGGCTGTCAGCCATTTGTGCTGTATCGGACCTTCCGAGCCACCATCGCCGATGAGCTGTCGGATCCCTGGCCGTCGACCTCCGATCTCGAGGAAGCCCTATCGTACAAGCCGCGAGTCGCCGTGATTGCCAATCCCACTTCCAAGCACTTGGAGGTCGCACTGGCCGCAGCCCGCGCAGGCTGCCATTTGTTCATCGAGAAACCGTTGTCCAATTCGCTTGCCGGTTGCCGGGAATTGGTCGACATTGTCTGCCGAAACCGGCTGGTCACGATGATCGGCTGCCAGTTCCGCTTTCATCCGCTTTTGCTCAGTCTTCGCCGTCAACTGAGCGAGGGGCGGCTAGGCGAAGTGTTGGGAGCCCGGGCAGAGTGGGGCGAATACTTGCCAGACTGGCACCCGTGGGAAGATTACCGGGCGAGCTATAGCGCTCAAAGCGAACTGGGCGGTGGTGTTATCTTGACCCTGATTCATCCGCTGGACTACTTGATGTGGTTGTTCGGCCCTGTCAGTGAAACCCAGGCCGCAATTCGCCGTGTACCGAGTTTGCAAACTGGCGTGAGCGACGATTGGGCCGACATCACGGTTCGGTTCGCCGGCGGCGCCATCGGACAGATTCACCTCGATTACGTACAAAAGCCCTCTGTCCATCAACTCACAGTGTGGGGCGATCGCGGTCGTGCGACGTGTGACTTCCATGACGGCACGCTCGCGTGGCAAGCAACCGATGGCCAGGTCCAGCGCGAACAAGTGCCCGACGGTTTCGAGCGGAATACGATGTTTGTCGACGAGATGCGCGAGTTCCTGGCGGCGGTCGACGGCGGCCGCCCCAGCAGCATCCCGCTCGAACACGGCATCGCCGCGCTGAAAGTGGCGCTTGAGGCCAAACAGTGTGCCCACGAGGCAACCACGCGTGGCTGAAACGTCTCACGATATGTTTGATCTGACGGGCCGGGTGGCCATCGTGACCGGCGGCGCGGGCATGCTGGGGGCACAGTACACGCGTACGCTGATGAGGGCCGGCGCCCGAGTGGTTGTCGCGGACCTGGGAGCCGAAGCGGCCGCGTGTGCCGCCAAGGCCGCGGCCG
>CAZUPX010000347.1:0-3076 GCA_964622155.1 uncultured Planctomycetaceae bacterium
ACACGAGCGACAGTCGGTCCTCCGTTGTGCTGAATTTCAAAAGCTGCGGAAATTCGCGCTTTCGCACGAGCGGATTGCGGAACTTTTCCAGAAAGCCGGCGTGCGCTACGCCGAGTTGTGAGTTTGCCTGCCGGTCAACGCGCTTGCGAGCCATTGCGGCCGCGTGCTCTCCGGCGATTTGTTCCGCGTCCTCTTTGCTGTCGTAGACGCGGTTGGTGGCGATTCGCGTCACGAGGTTTCCCCCGGCGGAAACGCCGGTAATTTGCGAGTTCGTCCTGGCGGTGGCCGTGGCCGGATAAACCGCGAAGCCGTTCTCGTCGATCACGATTCGCTTGCTGCCGTTGATCCGAGTCGTTGCCTGACTGTGGATGGTGGCCGGGCCGTTATAACCCACCGTTCGGCTGCGCGCCGTGCCCACCAGCGTCGTCTCGAACAATGCCTTGTCGTTGCTGGGAATCAATTTCAGGCCCACGGTGCCGACCGTGCGCGCAGTACCGGAAATGTCGGTGCCCAGAATCACGTCGCGCACCGGCGCGGTATCGTCGACCGGCTGCGCGATTCCCGCGGCAATCAGGCGTGCCGTGCCGGTGGCGAATAGATTGGGCCGCGAGTGACGCTCGCGAACGAGTTTCACCACCGACTCAACTTGGCCCATGGACTGCAGCCAACCGAGTCGCCCCCCCACGGCGTCCGCCAAATCCTGCGAGTACCCGGCCACGTATTGCTTCAGCTCGCTGCCCAGACCCGTGAGTTGCTCGACGAACGCTGCGCGCAAATCGTCTCGTTGAGCGTCCAGACGGTTGGCATACTGCTCAAGCGTGTCGCCGACGGCGGCATATACCGGCATCTCCAGGCCCGTCTGGTTTGCAATATACAACTGTGCGATGGCGTGGAGCATTTTCGGGTCCGGTTTGTCAGCCGCCAACTGGCCGTCTAAGTCCTTCCAGTGGAGGTACTCCTTCCAGGCTGCGCCGTTGGCGCCGCTGGCCGTCAGAAATCGATCGAGCTTGGCCACTGCCGATTGCAGGGCGGTTTTTGCATTGGCAACAATCGGGGCCGTGACCGGTTGAAACTTTGGTTCGAAACCCGGCAGCGCGTCCGGCAAGCTTGGCGACTGGGCCACGATCAACTCGGTTGACAAGAGTGACACCGCGTCGCGCAATTTTCGAAACGGCGCCAACTCGAGCCCCGGCGCGCCGCTGTCGAGTTGCTTCAGCACACCTTCAATCACCGCCTGATTGGCCTGGTTGCCTTTGGCAAGCTCGCCGCGCAACGCTGGAAGGTTGAGGTAAGACTCCCAGCCCGCCGCGTTCGGGCCAGCCTTTAGCCAGGTGTTGAGATTCGTCAATGCAGCGTCAACTTCCGCCTCATGCCGGTCCACTTGGGCCACGGCCGCACCGCAAAATATGCAGGCTATGAAGATGGCCGTCGCAATTGGGGCGGCGCGAAAATGGGTGCGCATGGCAGACCTCCTTGGCCGTGGGCGGGAAGAGAATTGACGGTGACCTCCTTAGTATCACAAAAAGCCTTTATCTGCTACGGCTTTAAGTACGGATTGTCGGTGCCGACGTCGGCGAAACGAATCTCATCTAGATTCACGAATCATACGACACATATTTTTTTATCTATTTACCGCTACATGATTTATCTACGTAATTGGGGAAAAACCCCCAGTCGGCCCATTGCAGGCCATTGCTAGCTGTGCCACCATTTCGACATTCGTTTCAACAAGTAAGGGGTGCCGGCGGGCAATTGGGCGAGCCCGTTTTGAAGCGCAACGTCCCGACGCTTGGGGCACCTTGGGCGGACGTCTCGTAGGGACCCTGGAGGCTAGCATCTATGCATTGCTCGCTTTGTCTTGCCCTGGCGGTCGCGTTGACGTGTTGTGTCTGTTCGCCGGACGCTCTCGCTCAAGATTTACCCGGCGTGCCAGGTGGTCCGGCAACGTCATCCGCCGCCGTCGTCGCTCCGGGTGTGGCGGCTACGGCCGGCGATCCTCTGACACCTTCCGTTCAGCCAGGGCTGGCGGGACCGGCGATTGGGACGTTCGAGGTGCTGACGGCCTCCCCCCTTCCCGATGGGCAGGCACCGGCTGATCCAGCGATCGATCTGGCCCCCGCCCAGCCCCAGGGCGACGATGTCCAAGACGCCACGGTTACTGGCGAGAATTCGACTCCGTCGCCTGCCGGGCCGGTCGTTCACACCGACTATCTCGAGGCGATGACCGAAGCGGTGGAAGACCGCAAGATGTTGTTCATCTACTTCTACGAGCCGACCGCCAATGCTGCGACTCGGGCCTTTGACAGCCTGACCTTGGCCGACAGGGAAATCCAGGAGAAGCTCAATCGCTTCGTCATCGCGCGGCTTCCTCGTGACGCCGCCATCGAGGTTGACGGACAGCAGGTTACGCTGCTAGCGCATCCGGCCTTTGCCGAAATGAAGGGTCGCCAAGGCGTGGCTATTGTCGACTTGGCGCACGTGCGCGCCGAATACTACGGGCGCGTGGTCAGCACGTTTGCCTTCACGCCTGGCAAGTATTACCGCAAGGAGGCGCTCTCGATCATTCTCGATCTGCCACCCGGCACTCTGACGCAGCGAACCATGATCTACGCGGTTCGCATTCATCCCGAAGCGCCAGCCAGCACGCAAGGCGTGTTCCACACGGTGCTGGCCGACGAAGCCAAGAGTCACTCGACCTACCAGGCCGCGATTCACGTGCAGGGCCATCATAGTTGGGACACTCGCTTCCATCGGATCAGCGCCCAGCTCAACGGTGCCCTGCCGCAAGAAGTGGTGGCCGAAAGCTGGCCGAACGAAGATCTCGTTGAGGCCTGCGTCGACTGCGTTCATAGTTGGCGGCAAAGCCCCGGCCACTGGGGCGCCGTTCACTCGCGCCACGGGCTGTTCGGCTACGACATCAAACGCGGCCGCAATGGCATCTGGTACGCCACCGGCATTTTTGGCCGCCGTTGGTAGCGAGTTTGCGAGAGTAGTCTGGCGGCGATCGACAGAACCTTGTCAGCCTGGGGATGACCGACCTGGGCTTTTCTTTTGCTCGCCGCCGCCGTAATCATCA
>CAZUPX010000348.1:0-2133 GCA_964622155.1 uncultured Planctomycetaceae bacterium
CCTTGCCGGTCACGGTCGAGTGGGCCGTCGCCAAAACCTCAATCGGCTGATCGCCCGCCTGATTGCAATACAACTCATCGATCGTATCGAAGGAACCCAGCCCCTCGGTGATCGGATGATCGGCCGTGACCGCGACATGAAACCTGCCATAGGGGTCGTGGCTGCTGGTGCCGTGATTCCACACGCGGCGGCAGATGTTGCGATACTCGGGCCAGTCGGACGGCGGCGTCTCGGGCAGCGAGGCGTGAAACGCACCGTTGGTGAAGTGCACGATGACCAGTCCGCCTCCCTTGGTAAGGTACTCCTGAAAGTTGGATTTCGCCGCGTCACTGAGTCCCTCGCGCTGCCAATTGCAATAGTTCAATAGCACCACGTCGTACGACGACAGATTCTTGTTCGCCAGAAACTCAGGGTCGGTAACGACTGTCGTTGCGATTCGCCGCTCCCGCTTGATCGCCTCTTGCAAGGCCACCGTCGTATCGCGCCAAATGTGCGCCGGGTGCTGATGGCCGGTCACGATCAGCGCCTGGATCGACTTGTCGGCGTCGCGCCCCGCGGTGGCTGGAGTTGCCCACGCCACGCCGGTCGCGGGCACTTCGGCGTGCGCAGTCCACGCGATGGCGTTGAGGACCATACGTCGAAAGCCCTCGACGCTCCAGTTGTCGAAGAAGTGACCGCCGGTGAAACCGAAGCCGCGCCCGCCGCCGGTTCGCTCGACCGCCCAGGCCACCGTCTGCGGCGCGGCTTCGCCTGGGATCGGCGTGCTGAGGATCGGCACCAACCGCGGGTCGGCCGGGCGAAAGCGAATGTTGTAGTAGTACTCTTCGCGAAGCTGAAACGGCGTCAGGCCGCGACTGATCGGATGGTCGGGCGATGCGGGCACCGGGCGAGTCTCGGCCGTTTGAATCTTCGAGTACCACTTGTTGGCGGCGGTGCCCGACTCGTAATCGAAATAGCCGCCGATCCATTCCAAAAACTCCTCGCCGCCGCGCTTCCGAGGCACAAACACTGTCCAGTGGATGGCCACCAGCCCGCAGCCGCGATCCATTTGCTTTTTCAGCACTTGCAACCGATCGCCCACCAACAGCGGATGCTGCTGCTCGTTTCGGTCGGCCCCGTCGGACAAAACGACAATCGTGTCGGCGTCGTCGAGAGTTTTGGAATCGCGCGGCCAGCCATCGAAGTGAATCTCGGATTTCACTTTTGCGATGTTGGTGGCCGTGTCGAGCGAACGCTTGAGCAGCCGGGCGCTCAACTCGTACTCGTGCGTGCCGACCGGATGTCCGCCGGGCCCCTGATGAACCGTGCCGGCAATGATAATAATCTTCTTCAGCGGAGCCTCAGCGGCTTTGGCGAACGTGGTCGCGACGCAAAACGCCGCGATGATCGCGCACACGAACTCGACTCGCAACGACATTTGCAATTGCGCGCAACGATCGTGGCTCCAACGCCGGAGGCGTTGAACACAATAGCCCAGGGCAACACCCTGGGCGAGTTTGAATCCAAAACTCGCGCAGCCCTGTAAGGGCGACACCACGAGTCGGGATGTATCGCCCTTACAGGGCTGCGCCGCGCTCGAGGACACTCGAATCCCAGGGCGTTGCCCTGGGCTGACATGTCGCACGCCTTCGGCGTTGGCGAAATTCGATGAAACCGCGCGTGTTTGACTCATTCCAGACCGACCTTTAGATTGACCTCGCGGATACACGTCTTTGGAGAATAACGACGACTCTCAGGCGGTGCAACTCGCGGATGTTTTCCGAGCGACAAGTCAAGGGCGGCGACGGGGCAATCAACCTGGCTAGCGGGCCGGACGCGGGCGAACCGCTGTTGTTTCTGCACGGGGTCGGCCGCTCGTGGCAGGATTTCTCGACGCTCGCGGGCGCGCTGGCTGGTCGCTGGCACGTTTACGCGTTCGACTTTCGCGGACACGGCCGCAGCGAGCGCACCAGCGGCCGCTACGTGGTCCGCGATTACGTGCGCGATGCGCTGGCGGTGATCGAGCACACGATCCGCCGGCCGATGGTGCTCTACGGCCACTCGCTGGGCGCGATGGTCGCCGCGGCCACGGCAGCCGAGTTGCCCGAGTTGGTGCGCGGAGTAGTCCTGGAGGATCCGCCGTTCGACACGATG
>CAZUPX010000349.1:0-1644 GCA_964622155.1 uncultured Planctomycetaceae bacterium
CCTTCGTCTCGATCCAGGCCTATCAGCAGTATGCGCAAGTCTTCCAGGGCAAGCGCATCGACCTCTTCGACTTCATAACGAAAACCCCGGCCGCGCAAGCGACGGGTGCGGCGATCCAAGCCGACTGTGACTATCTCTCGCGCTACAAGAGCCTGATCGACCAGATCGTGCGCGCCGTGCTCTCGCCGCAGCTGCGTTAGCGTTCGTAAAATAATAAAGTTTACAGTTCAGGATTGTCCGAGTATGGTGTCCGGACATGAAGTCGGAAGCCCAAGTTCGACATCAGTTCAAAGTTCTGACTCCGGTGCTAGACGAACGAGGACGTCGCCTATGGGCCGCCACCGAGGCCCAGGCTCTTGGCCGAGGAGGTATTTCGCTGGTGGCGCGTGCTACGGGTATCTCGCGGCCGACCATTCATCTTGGCTTGCGCGAAATCGCAACGAAAAGACGATTGCCGGCCGGGAGAACTCGAAAGCTAGGCGCCGGTCGAAAGGAACTTTCATTTCACACGCCCGATCTCTCACGGAGGCTTGAGCTACTTGTTGAGCCACTGACTCGGGGTGATCCTGAGTCGCCACTTCGTTGGACGCTCAAGAGCACTCGCCAGCTCGCCAGCTCACTGCAGGAACAAACCTGTGCCATCAGTCATTCGTCGGTAGCTGCCCTGCTGCGCGACTTGGGGTATAGCCTTCAAGGCAACCGCAAGACGCAGGAAGGAAAACAGCATCCTGACCGAAATGCACAATTCGAACATATCAACGAACGCGCGAAGACGGAGATGGCGGCCAGGAACCTGGTCATCTCGGTCGACACTAAGAAGAAGGAACTGGTCGGGAACTATAAAAACGGCGGGCGAGAATGGCATCGGAAGGGCAAGGGACCGACGGTGAATGATCACGACTTCCCCGACGAGTCGGTGCCTCGCGCCTACCCGTACGGTGTCTACGACCTGGCTCACAACAAGGGATGGGTCAACATCGGTACCGATCGCGATACAGCCGCCTTCGCCGTTGCTTCGATTCGCGGTTGGTGGAAAGCCGTGGGGCGCCGGTTCTATCCCGCGGCAGAGCGACTCTTGATCACGGCCGATGCGGGGGGTAGCAACGGTTCTCGTCTTCGGTTGTGGAAATGGGAACTTCAGCAATTGGCAGACGAGACCGGGATGCCGATTGAGGTCTCTCACTTCCCGCCAGGGACGAGCAAATGGAACAAGATCGAACATCGCCTATTCGCGTTCATCAGCCGGAACTGGCGAGGAAAGCCTCTGGTTTCGTATGAGACGATCGTCCGGTTGATTTCCGACACAACAACCAAGACTGGATTGTCGGTCGTCTGTAGGCTCGACAAGCGTCACTATGCCGTCGGCCGTGAAATCACCGACAAGCAAATGCGCACGATCCACTTGGTCAAGAACTCCTTCCACGGCGAATGGAACTACACAATCAATCCGCGATCCGCGCGATGAGCTGTAAACGTTATTGTGTTACGAACGCTTAGGTGCACAAGCAAGCACCGAAGATCGAAGATTCATGCCCCTTGCAAAGAGCCCGCAGACCCCACAGTTCTATGTCTATCACCTCACGGCGTCGGACGCGTTTTCCACACCGCGCCCTCGATCCTGCACTTCGGCAAGCCCGGCAGCGG